>JBKHDD010000003.1:0-83677 GCA_046541515.1 Desulfococcaceae bacterium | reverse complement strand
TCCGGCCAGCCACCCGCCCGCCTGATACACCGCCACCGCCAGCCCATAGGCCAAAACCGTCGTGTAGACCACGCTGAAGGCCGCCCATTTCCACGAGGATTCCCGGGTCATGGCGACCACGGTGACGAAGCAGGGGGCGTAGAGCATCACGAAGACGATCATGCTCACGGCCCGGCGTGCGCTCCAGTCCGGGTCGCGGCGGAGGCGGGCGCTCAGTCCTTCGGTGGTGGGCACTTCCGCCCCGCCCAACGCGTAGGCCGTTCCAAGGGTGGAAACGATGACCTCCTTCGCCGCCACGCCCCCGATCAGGGCGATGTTGATTTGCCAATCGAAGCCCGCCGGTCGAGTGACCGGCTCGATGGCGGTGCCGATTCGACCGGCGACGGAATGGCGCAACGCTTCTCGGGAACGCTCTCCCCGGATTCGGGCGAGTTCCTCGGCCAAGACCGTCCGGGTCTGTTCGTCCGCCCCGGCCATCCGTTTCTCGATTTCTCGGATTTCCGCGGAAAAGGCCGCCTCCCGCCCGTTGGGAAGGGAGGGGAAGGTCATGGCCGCCCAGAACAGCACGGAGATGGCCAGAATCACCGTGCCGGCCTTTTTGATGTACTGCCAGGCCCGCTCCCAGGTGTGAATGCAAAGACCCTTGAAGGTCGGCAGCCGGTAGGGCGGCAGCTCCATCACGAAGGGCGTGGCCTCGCCCCGGATGATGGTGTTCCGCAAGACCCAGGCCACCAGCAACGCCATGGCCCAGGCGCCCAGGGTGACCCAGAAAAGGACGGCGGCGGCCGAACCGGGAAAAAAGGCGGCCCCCAGCAGAAGAAATACCGGCACCTTGGCCCCGCAGGGCATGAAGGGGACCGTGAGCAGCGTGGCGAGCTTTTCCTTTGGGCTTCGGAGGGTGCGGGCGCCCATGACCCCCGGCACCGCGCAGCCCCCGGGAATGCCGCCGGAGACGATAAAGGGCATCACAGAGCAGCCGTGGAGCCCGAAAATTCGCAACACCCGGTCCATCATGTAGGCCATGCGGGCCATGTAGCCGCTGTCTTCCAGAAAGGCGACGCCCATGAACATGATCATGATCAGCGGCACGAAGCCCAGAACGCCGCCCACGCCCGCGATGACCCCGTCCACCACCAGGGACCGCGCCAGTCCGGGCGGCAAAATTCCTGCGGCCAGGTCGCCCAGCCAGGCGAAGGCGGTTTCCAGCCAGCCCATGGGCGTTTCCCCCGCGGTGAAGGTGACCACGAACATCCCGTAAAGCACGGCGACCATCAGCGCCGGACCCACGAACTGATGGGTGACGATCCGGTCGATGGCGTCCGAAAAGCGGATGCGCTCCCCCCGGTCGTCGGCGGTGACCACCCCTTGGCGGGTCACCGAGGCGATGAACCCGTACCGGTAATCGGCGATGATCGACTCCGGGGTCATGTCCAGGGTGGTCAGGCAGTGGTCTTCCAGGCGGCCCACCATTTCGGCGAGACGCTCTCCCAGGTCTCCCGTCCGGGAAATCATTTCCCGGATTTCAATGTCGCCTTCCAGGAATTTCAGGGCCAGCCAGCGGACCGGGTAGCGGTCGGTGAACGCGCCGGAGGCTTCGATGGCCGCGGCCATGTCCAACAACGCCGGGTCCAAATCGGGGCCGTAGGAAATGGCGAGCGGTTGCCAGCTTCGGTTCCGTTCCAGGGCGTGTTCAACCGCGGCGCGGATCAGGTTGCTTTTGCCCTGTCCCAGCCGGGCCACGGTTTCCACGATGGGCACATGAAGAAGGGCGGAAAGCCGGGCCGTGTCGATCCGCTTTCCGCTGCGCCGGACCTCGTCCATCATGTTGAGGGCCAGCACCAGCGGCACTCCCATCTCCATGAACTGGACGGCCAGATAGAGATTGCGCTCCAGGCTGTTGGCGTCCAGGACGTCCACCACCACGTGGGGCCTTTCCTGGACCAGATAGTTCCGGGCCACCAGCTCCTCCTGGGAGTAGGCGGTCAGGGAATAGGTGCCCGGCAGGTCCACGACGGTGATTCGCCGGTCCTCGAAGGAAAAGACGCCCTCGCGTTTTTCCACGGTGACGCCCGGATAGTTGCCCACGCTCTGGCGCGCGCCGGTCAGCGCGTTGAACAGGGTGGTTTTTCCCGCGTTGGGATTTCCGGCGAGGGCGACGCACAGCGGCTCCGGCGCGTCAGCCACCGGAAACCTCTACCGTGATAAAATCGGCTTCATTGTTGCGGAGGGTGAGGGTGAAGTCCCGCAGGCGGAGCGCCACGGGGTCCTTGAGCGGCGCCCGTCCCACAACGGTGACCTCGGTGTTGGGGACCAGGCCCATGTCCCGAATGCGGCGGCCGAGTTCGCCCTTGGCGCGCACGCAACGGATGATTCCCTTCTGGTTCACCTGCATTTGGCGAAGGCAGATGTGATTTCCCCGACATGGGCCGGCCGGGCCGGGGCCGCCGGGACAGGCGTCGGGAAGTTCCTTGCAGGCGGGACGGCGGGGGCAGGCGGGGTTTTCGTCGCCGTTTCCGTTGATGGGGATTTTTCCGGCCATTTTGCCGCAAAGGGCGAGCCGGCTGCCGTTTAGCGAAACCACCAGCGGGCGGCCGGGAACGTTGTCGACCACCTGAACCTCGGCCCCGGGCAACAAGCCCAGGTCGGCGAGGCGGGACTGAAAGCGTCGGCCGCAGTTGGCGGCAAGAATCTTCACCCGTTTCCCGACGGGAACTTCGGCCAGAACCATGGAACCCCTTGCTCCTTCCGATTTCAAATGGGTTGGCGACAAATTTCCATGAAAACCAAGCAGCCAAATTTCTACGATCGATTTCGTGTTTTGTCAAATTCTATTTGCCAAGACTAAATTATGTTGCGACTTTATAGAATTCGGCCGGGATGCGAAACCGGCTTCGCTTATCCGGGAGGATTCCAAGACTTGAAAAGCCGAAGAAGATTCATTATACGAGATACGAGAAGGAGGGGGCCCCGCTCACCTTCGTGGCCGATTTCAGACGGGCCGGCCGCGGAACGGACGCGACGCCAACCCGCCCCAGCCCGATCGGAACCCGGTCGGAAAACGGTTCGGCCGGGTCATTCTGATGACGGCGCGCCGATCAGGATGGACTCCTTGCAAAGCCGAAAGGGAGCCTCCTCTCCCCAGGCGTCGCCCCCGTTTCGCGTCCCGATTCCCAACGGCGACGAACCGGCTCGCGGGCGGGGAAACTTTGAGCGATGAAAATGAACGGAGAATAAAATTGGATTATTCGCGGGCTTCGCGGGAAGAGCTGATCGCCATCATTGAAATGCAGGAGCGGTGGCATTTGGCCGCCCGGTTCGATCCGATCGCCGGCGTCATGAACCGCGAGGGGATTCTGGATCGGCTCCAGGTGGAAATGTCCCGAACCCAGCGGGAAGGACGCCCGCTGGGGGTCGGCCTCGCGGATATTTCTGGTTTTCGACATATTGGCCGGCGGCTGGGGCCGCGCTGCGTCGAAACGGTGCTGGCCGCCGTGGCGGGTCGCATCGGCGACGTATTGCGCGTCTACGACCGGGTCGGCCGGGTGGGGGGAGACGAATTTTTAATCCTGGCGCCCGGCGTGGGGGCCGTCGACCTTCGGGCGATGTTCCAGCGGGTTCGCGCCGCCGTCGGCCGAGAACCGGTCCGTTGCGGGGACGAGCGTTTCCCGGTGGATATCTGCATCGGGTCGGTGGTCTTCCGGGGCGGCCATTCCTCGGAACGGCTGCTTTCGGCGGTGCAGGGCGCGCTCTTGCGAGAGCGAAACCGGGAAAATCCCCAGGACGACGGGCCCCCGGAGAATCGGGAATGATCGGCGTCGGATTGCGTCTGCCGGCCGGGCTGGCCGCCGGGGCGGGGTGCCTGGTTTTGGCCCTCGGACTGGCCCTTCCCGAGCTGGCTCCCGTTTTTCGGGTCATCCTTTCCCTGAGCGCATTGCCGGCCTTTCTGTCCGCCGGATGGCTGTTTCGGGACGCCGGGCGGCTGGCCGAGGCGGAGCGAGAGGCGCTTCGTGCCGAGCGCGCCCTTCTGCGGGACCGCCGAAAGGAATTCGAGGCCGAACGCACCGCCGTTCGGGCCGAGCTGGAGCGGCGAACCCGCCTTCTGGAGCGGCGGGAGGCCGATCTGGCCGACCGGCTGACTCGCTTTCACGAATGGATGGAATTTCCCGGGGGATCGTTCGACGCCAACCTTTCCGCCGATCCGGACTCCCACGAGCCGGACCCGGAAGCCTTGCGCCGAAAAGACCTGGCCGCCCTGGAAGTGGTCCGCGAGCGGACCGACCGCATCTTCGACCGGATCAAGCATGGGGAATACTACGCCGACGGCGCGTTCCGCCGGGAACGAATGTCGGCGGACATCATCGACCTGTTCGAATCGGTGGCCCGGGTCTACAACCCGGAATCCCAACATCCCCTGCTGGAAACCAGCATCGAGCAACTCTTTCGTTCCCTGGGCCGGGCTTCCCTCCAGATGCTGGTGGTGCTGGACGGGCTTCCCCTCAAGCTCAAGCGGCAGAATCTGCGGGGGATGTACGAAAAAATCCAAAAAGGGGTCAAACTGTACAGCCTGTATCGGGATTGGAAGCCGTTTATCGACAAAACCCAGTCCCTTCGGTGGGCCGGCCGGTTGGCCATATCCTCCAACCCGGTTACGGCGGTTGGCTGGATCGCCGTTCAGGAGGGGGCCATTTACGGCGCCCGGAAATTTTCCAGCCACGTGATGGAGCGATACGCCCTGGGGCTGCTGTTCGACCTGTCCTTTATCATCGGCGGGGAGGCCGCCGGCATCTTCGGCGGCGATTTTCGTCGCCGGGAGCCGGACTGGATCTATGGCGTGGAACTCACCGATCTTCTTCGCCGGGTCCCGTTGAACCGGACCATCCTGCGGGATGCGCTCAACGAAATCGGGCGGCTGCGGCTTCGTTCGGAATACGATCGGGTCTTTTTGTACCGCTGCGTGGCCGCCGGCCGAAGCGCCCGGCCGGAAGATTTCGACTGCCGGGGGGCTCTCTCCCTTGCGGAGCGGCAGGGGGTGGCCGAGCGGCTCGAAGCCTTTCTCGCCAAGCATGTCGACGCGCCGGCCCAGACTGCGGAAAAATGGGCCCAGGCCGCGGAAAACCGTTTGGGCGTCCGGCTGCGGGTGGATTTGGACGTCCCCGCCCCGCTCGAGGCGGAACAGGCCGCGGACGCCCTGCGCTGCTTGGCCGGATTTTTGATGGACGTCAAGCGGTTCCCTGCGGACCGCTTGGCCGGGGCGCTGGCGGAAAGCCGCTGCGCCCGGCTGCTGGCCGAAGCCGCCGGGCCGGAAGCGATGGATCGACGGGTTCAAACTTTGGCTGCCGAACCGCCCATGATGTTCGACTATCCCGGACTGGATCCCGACGGCCCCCTCCTGGACCCGTTTTTGGAAGATTTGATTGATCTCTGTGTCCGGGTGTTTCCCTTTGGCCGGGGGGAAGAGGAAGTGCGGGAAAACACCGCTCGGCATTTCCGGCACAAAGACCTGAAGTCGCTGGTCAAACGAATGGACCGGGCCTTTGTGAATCATCTGGCGGAGCGGCTCGGCCCCGATTCGCCGGAGCGCCGGGTGAAGCCCGACGTGGCCCGGGCTCTCCTCGGCCTATTTCCTTCCGATGAGCCCGTCCTTTTCTTGTATCGGGATGTCCGGATCGATCTTCCGGCGGGCGAAACGGCCGATGACAACGACGAAACGGTTTCGGAGGGCGACCTCTGGCTGATGGCCGCCGCCGACCGGCTCTGGCTGGCGCGATTGGGCGATTCCCCGGAAAGCGGTCAAACGGTTGCGGATGTGCTGTGGGAAGGCCGCCCCCGGGGCGTGGACGCGGTTTTTCTGACCGAAGAAACCGGCCGGTTCGGCGGCCATGGAATGTTGTCCGGCGGGCGATGGCGGCGCGGCCCGGAAGGCGCCTCTCTGCGGATTCCCGGCCCGACGTTGGGCGGGCGGGACAAGTTCTTTCGGCCGTTGCGGCGTTTCGTCGGGCGGGAGCCGGAAATCGTCGAAGCGGAATGATCCGAACGCGCCAAGCGCAAACTCCCGGTCTCCGAAACGGGCCAATGTTGGAATCCGGCCGGTTTCCCCTTTTTGTTTTGGCGGCCGGCCCGGACCGCCGTTTTCCCTTTTTGGCAACGGGGGCAGGGGAGATTTTCCGGACGGGAAGACTTGATTTCCAAGTCAAAAACGTCAAACTGCCGTAGAACGAAAACCGGCTTTTCCAATCTTTTTCTATCTCCAAACCGGCGCGGGGGCGCGGGAAAAAGGGCGTACATGTTCGGAAAACCCATACGGGCCTGGGAATCGGTCCCGCCGCCGGCGGAAGCCGAAGCGGTCATTGTCGGGGGCGGGGTCCACGGCCTGTCGACCGCCTATTTTCTGGCCGAATCCCGGCAAATGCGGCCGGTGGCCCTGCTGGAGGCCGGATGGATCGGCTGCGGGAATTCCGGCCGCAGCCTGGGGATTCTCCGGGCCGATCCCCCGTCGTCTCAGGATTTGACCGGCGACGGCGAAGAACTGGAACTCTGGCGCGGGCTGCTGGGAAAACGCCGCCTGACCGAGTTGTTTTATCCCTGCGGGTTGTTGAGCCTGGCCCACGGTCCCGCGGAAATGGCCGAAATGCGGTCCCGGGCCGTCGCCGGCCGGTTGATGGGGCTGAAAACCGCCCTCCTGGACCCGCTGGCCTGCCGGGAGCTGGTCCCGGCCCTGGACGTGACCGACCGGCCGCGTCATCCGGTTTCCGGCGGATTGTATCATCGGTCCGGCGGCGTGATCCGGGCCGACCGGGCGATTTGGGAACTGGCCCGGGATGCGGCCGGAAAGGGCGTCGCCATTGGCGAAGGCGTGGCGGTCCGGGAAATCACCGTCCGGGGCGGCCGGGTGGTGTCGGTGGAAACCGCCGCCGGGCCGATCCGGACGCCAAGGGTTCTGGTGGCCGCCGGGACGGGCAGCGCCGAACTGGTCCGCTCCGTGGGCGTTTCCCTTCCGTTGGGGAACGAACAAATTTCCGCCCTGGCGGGCTGGCCGATTCAGCCGTTGCTGGAAGTGGCGCTGATTTCCGACCGGTACGGCCTGGCCGCCGCGCAAAGTTATGCCGGGGAAATCTGGCTGGGCGGCCGAACCGGCTCCCTCCCGCCGGATTCCCTGGGCCGGTCCCCTTCGGAGACCGTTCCCGAAGACTTGGCCGCCTCCGCCGTGGAGATTCTGCCTTGTCTGGCCGGCGTGGCCTTTCCCCGGCGATGGGCGGGCCGGGTGGACCGGACCCCGGACGGGCGGCCCATCGTGGACGGCAATGTGGCGGCCAAAGGGCTTTTCATCGACTGCGGCTGGGGCGGCCTGGGGTTCCAGCCCGGGCCGCTCACCGGCCGGCGGCTGGCCGATTTCATGGCCACGGGCCGCAAGCCCGAATCGCTCGCGCCCTTCTCCCTTTCCCGCTTCATGGGAAAACCCCGGCATTCCGCGCCGAATTCCGCCAACCCTCCCGACGATGCCGCCGGCGCCTTTCCCCCTTCGGAAACCACCGCATGATTGGCGGCAAAAATAGAACGCTGGAACAGCTCCCCACCCGCTGGGTGGACCCCGCCCGGAAAATCCGGTTCCGCTTCGGCATGGGCTGGCACCGGGGATACGCGGGAGACACCATCGCCACCGCGCTGTACCGGAACGGCATTCTGGCGGTTGCGCGAAGCATGCGCACCGGGCGGCGCCGGGGGATTTGGAGCCTGGACGACGCCGATGGACGGCTTCGGGTCGCCGTGAACGGCGCGCCCGATTTTTCCGCGGAAACCACCCGACTTCAACCGGGCATGACCGTGGTTCCCCAAGGTCCCAAATTTTGGGAGGCCGGGCCCCTTAGGGCGCGGCTTCGCCGGTTTGCGGACCGGTTTCCGGAACCGCCTTTCAACCTGGAGTCGCTGCCCCTGGTCGGCAGGCGTCGGCCGGTCTCCGCGGCCGCCCGGCTGGACCCGGCCTTTCGGTTCCGGGAGCTTTTGGACGCCGCCTACCTTCACTGCGAGGTTTGCGTGGTGGGCGGCGGTCCCGCCGGGATGACGGCCGCCCTGGCCGCCGCCGAATCCGGCGTCCGGGTGATTCTGCTGGATCGGAATCCCCGGCTGGGGGGCCATTTTCTCTGGCGGGGGGGCGATTACGGCCCGGAGCCGCCGATGTATCGGCGGGCCGGGGATTTGGCCCGTAAACTGGACGAAATGGCCGACGTACGGATTTTCCCGGACACCGTGGTCCATTCGGTGGCGCCGGAGGGAACCGTCCGGGCCGTTCAGTCCGGCGGCGAGGGGCGGTTGTTCCACGAACGTCGGCTTCGGATATTTGCCCGGCGGATCGTGGTGGCCACCGGCCGCCGGGAGCGGTTCCCGGTTTTCGAAAACAACGACCGGCCGGGGGTGATCAGTCCCGATGCGGCCTGTCAGTTGGCCCGGCTGTACGGAATCATGCCGGGAAAAAAGGCGGTGGCCGCGGTGGCCGACGACGCCGGGCTCCAGGCCGTCTTGGGCCTTCACGAATTGGGCCTGCCCATTTTGGCCGTGGCCGACCGCCGGACCGGCGGGGCCGATTCAAACCTTCGGCTGGCGCTGCTGGAAAGGGATTTGCCGTTTCTCCCCGGCTGGATTCCCCGGTCGGTGACCGGAAACAAGCGGGTGAAGGAGGTGGAGCTGGCCCCGGTGGGGCGAGGCGAGGGCAGCCGCTACTCCGCCGATCTGCTCATTGCCTCCGCCGGAGCCGCCCCGGCCGACGAGCTGCTTTCGGCGGCGGGGACCGACCGGGAATGGGCGGCCGACGCGGAGGAATGGCGTCCGGCGAATCCGCCCGCGGGGATCTACGCCGCCGGCGGGCTGCTGGGCGTCGAATCGTCCGTCGGCCTGGAATATTCCGGCCGCATGGCCGGACTGGAGGCGGCCCGGGATTTGGGCGCGGACGCGGCCGGAGAGCGCCTTCGCCTTGCCAAACCGTCGGCGGTTTCCGCCGGGGACTTTTCCGCCCGCTGGGACGAGATGAAATCCAATCTGGCCTATGTGCGGCCGGCGGAAGATCTGGACCTGGCCGATCTCGTCCGGGCCGGGCGAGCCGGAATCGATCATCCGGAAATCGCCTTAAGCTGGCTGACTCGCGGCAAGGCGGCGGGAAATGCGGGGCTGGCCGACGACGGCTTCCGGAGAGCCTTGGCCTGGGCCGGCGGGCTTCCGCCGGACGCGGTGAAACCGGCCTCGGCCGCCTCGCCGGCCGCGCCGCCCCGGGCGGGAACGCTGGCCGCCGGCCGGAGGGACCCGGTGCGGCGCACCCCGCTGGTGGAACAGATGACGGCTTCGGGGGTTCTGCCCGCCCGGGTGGGCGACTGGCTGGCGCCCGCCCGGTTCGGCGCCGATCCCCAGGCCGCCGACGAGCTGGCGGCCCTGCGGGCGGCGGCGGGATTGATGGACGCCTCGGCCCGGGGCAAATTCCGGGTCTTTGGCCCCGGGGCCTTGACCGCCTTGCACCGGATCTACGTCAACAACCTGGCGCCGCTGAAAATCGGCGACGCCGCGACGGCGGCCATGTGCCATCCCGAGGGGTATCCCCTGGACGTCGGCGAAATCGCCCGCCACGACCGAGACGATTTTTTCGTGACCACCCGCCCGGAGCGGGCGGACCGGTTTGAAAGCTGGATTCGGGAACATGCCCCGACGGACTGTCCGCCATTTCACGTGGTCGATTTGACCGACGCCCTGGGGACGCTGACGCTGGCGGGGGCGGCGGCGGAGACCGTGCTGCAACGGCTGACCCGCCAAAATGTATCCGCCGCGGCGCTTCCGGTCATGGGCTATCGGCGGGTGTCGCTGGAGGAAACCGTCCCCGCCCGGATTCTCCGCACCGACGCCTTGGCGGTTCCCTCCTACGACATCCATGTTCCGTCATCCTGGACCGCGGCGGTCTGGGACCGGATCATGGACGCCGGCGCCGAAATGGGGATTCGACCCTTCGGTCATTTGGCCGCCGGAACCCTTCGACTGCGCAGGGGCGGCATCGATTTGGAGCGGGAGTCGGACTTCCGCGCCACGCTGGTGGACCTTCGCTTGGGAAAACTCTGGGGCATTGAACGAACCACGCCCCGGCCGCTGGGCGAGGCCGCCTGGCGCCGCGCCATGGACGAGCCGGGCCGGATCAAGCGGGTCTTCTTTCGCGGCTACGTGAACGGTCCGGTCCCCCCCGAAGGCTCGGTGGTGGTGGACGACGGCCGTCCCGCGGGCCGGGTCTGTCTTTGCCGGTTCCATCCGGACATCCGCGCCGCCATGGGCACCGCCCTGGTCCCCGAACATCTGTCCGAACCCGATTCCCGCCTTTTCCTCGCCGCCACCGGCGATCCCGACGAAGAGTGGATCGAAGTGGAAGTCCGCGAGCCCGACGACATGGAGCGGCCGGTCCGGAAGGGGATTGGGGAGGAGGGGACGTGAATTCGAAGATTTGTCCGAACCTGCGAGAAACTGGCGCGTCGTCGGGGTCCCGGCGTCCGGAGAGGGATCGATGAACGATTTTGCATCCAAAGCCACCGGTTTTCCCCGCTTTTCCCCCATTCGCCTGCCCGGGGTCGCGGCGGAAACGGAAAGCCGGGGCGATTGGACCGTGGTCCGGCGGTTTTCCGGAGAAGGGGGCGGACCGTGGCTGATCGACCTGAGCCACTGCGACAAATGGGACGTGCAGGACGCCGCGCTGGATCAGGCGCCCGCCATCGACGACGTGCCCCTGCCGACTCGGGTGAACCAATGCGTGTTCCGGGAAGGGCGGCTGCTGATGCGTCCGTCGGAAACCCGGGCGGTTTTGTGGCGGCTTCGGGGCGAGCCGACGCCGCTGCCCTACCATCGCGCGTTTACCGACGTCACCGACGGCTGCGCCCTGCTGGCCTTGGCCGGTTCGGAGGTGCCGGACATTCTGGAAAAAGCCACGACCCTGGACGCCCTGCCGCCGGGCGCCGAGCCGCCGTATTTGTTGCAAGGACCGGTGTTTCAGCGGCCCTGCCTCCTGGCGATGATGCTCCGCCGGCCGGACATGACCGTGGCGTTGGTGGCCGGACAGCGGGGATATGGTCGCTACATGGCCGAAGCCTTTCTGGAAGTGGGAGAAGAGTTCGGCATGTTGCCGGCGGGGGAAGATCGGTTTTGGAGCGTGTTGGCGCCGCCGGAGAAGAAGGAGGAGCCGGAAGGAGGGGCCGGGGGGGAGCGGGGAAGATGAAGTGGAGAAAACGGCAACGCCCCGCTATTCCGGCGATCCCTCGGTTTTTGTTTCGCACTCCGCCATTGTTTCCGGATACAAAATCTCCGCGATGGCGCGGATGCCTTCCAATAATCTGGGCCCCGGCCGGGAGACGATACGCTCGTCCACCACGTAGACTTCGCCCTCCCGGACTGCGCGAATGGCCTGGAAACCGGGCTCCGAAAGAATGTCCTTTCGCCGGATCGGGTTCATGGCGCCCTGCTGGGCGATGAACACGTCGATCTCTTCCCCCCTGGCCAGAATCCGTTCCTTGCCGTAGGCCGCGATATTGGTCCGACGCATTTGCAGCGAGTCCGGCGCGGCGTTGATTCCGCCCGCCGCTTCCAACACGAAAATTTGGGTGGCCGCCGGCGCGAAGGTTTTCATTTTGGAATGGATGGCTTCGAAGTAGACCCGCTTCCGCTCTGCTTCGGGAATTCCCGACAGACACGCCCGAATCTCCGCCAGCCCCGCCTGGAATTCCCGGATCATTTCTTCGGCCGCCGCCTCCCGGCCGACCAGTTTTCCCAAATCCCGCCAGTAGTCGAACATGTCCGCCATGCCCACCGGCTGAAGGCTGGCCGCGGTGATGCCCGCCTGCTCCAGCTTTTGGACGAATTGGGCGTACACCCGATCGATCATCGGCCGCACCAGCACCAGATCGGGGCGGACCGCCATGAACCGTTCCGGGTCGTCGTGATAGCTGAAAATCGGACGGTCCCCGGCTTCCGGCGGCCAGTCGGTGTTGCGCGGCACGCCGACGATTTGCTCGTCCAGCCCCATGGCGAACAGGTTCTCGGTATGGGCAGCGTAGAGCGTAATGATCCGCGTAAACGGTTTTTCGGTGGAAATCCGCCGCCCGGCCTGGTCCACCACGACGTTTTCCGCGAACGCGGAACCGGCGGCCAAAATGACCAGCGCGAAGGCGATCGGAAAAACCGGGGGCGGAAAAATCCATCTAAAAATGGAACCGGCGATGCCTTTCCGGCGGCGCGGTCTGGTCAAATGGGAAATGATTTTGTTCATAGGCAGGTTGCTTTCATTATATCGCGCAAGGGGTACCCCTACAAATTCAAACCTTGTACGAACGGCCTGTTGCAGGGGCAGTCCTTGCGGCGGCCCTTTGATGCACGGAAATCCCGCGCCAAAGCCCTGAAAGGGCGGCAACATGGCGGCCCTGGGCGGCCGAGCCCCTGGGCGTCAAGGGGTTGCTCTCTCTCGCCCTTCCGAAACCCTCCCCCGCTCAATCGCACTCGCCCCCACAAAACTTACCTTCCGCGCCCCCGTGAACGGATCGTCGTACACCCGCGCGGGAACCTCGAAGGTTTCCTCGATCACCTCGGGCCTGAACACCTCTGCAACGGGACCGAAAGCGACCTTTCGTCCGCTCCGAAGGAAGAGCAGGTGATCGCAACAGGCGGCCGCCAGGTTCATGTCGTGAAGCACGGCGATGGCGGTTCGCCCCTCGTTTCGGACCCGTTCGGCCACCAGCCCCGTGAGCGCCAGCGTATGTTTAATGTCCAGGCTGGCGGTGGCCTCGTCCAGCAGCAACACGGGGGTTTCCTGGGCCAGGGCCCGGGCGAAGACCACCCGCTGCCGTTCCCCGCCGGACAGTTCCGTGATCCGGCGATCCGCGAACCCGGCGATCCCGGTCTGTGCCATCACCCGACCCGCCGCCGCCCGGTCTTCCCCCGCGGGCGCGGCGAAGCGGGGGATGTGAGGATAGCGGCCCATGAGCACAACCTCTTGCACGGTGAACGGAAAATCCACCGCGAACTGCTGGGGCACCAGCGCCATTTCCCGGGCCAAATCCCGACGGGAGAAGCGGCCCAGCGGCCGGTCCATGTAGCGGATGGTTCCCGAATCGGGCGTTCGATGGCCGGAGAGCAGGTCGATCAAGGTCGTCTTTCCGGAGCCGTTGGGGCCCAGCACGCCGTAAAACCGGCCGGGAGGCAAGGCCAAATCCAGCGCACGGATCACCGGCCGTCCCTCGTAGCCGAAATCGACCCCTTCCAGCGTGAAACTCATCGGCCCATGGCGGTCCGGCCCATCTGGCGCCGGCGGAAGACATAGCAGAAAAAGGGCCCGCCGATGAGCGCCGTGAGCACGCCCACGGGCACTTCGGCCGGAAGGACGGCCCGCGTCACCGTGTCGGCCCAGAGCAGCAACGCGGCTCCGGCCAGAAAGGCGGCGGGCAGCAGGCGGCGGTTGTCGGGGCCCACCAGCGTCCGGACCAGGTGGGGGACCAGCAACCCCACGAAGCCGATGATCCCGGAGACGGAAACGCAAATGGCGGTGACCAGCGACGCCGAAACCAGCACGGCCAAAGTGACGCGCCGGGTGTCCACGCCCAGGGAGGCGGCGCTGCGCTCCCCCAGGGCCAGCAGGTTCAGGTCCCGGCTGAAAAAGAGAAAGATCAGCAGTCCGGCCCCGGCCGCTCCGAAGGCGGCCCCGGCGTCGGCCCAGGTGCGGGATCCGAAGCTGCCCATGAGCCAGAAGACGATGGCGGCCACCTGCTCTTCCGCCAGATACTTCAGAAAACTGATGCCGGCGGAAAGGATGGCGGCCACGATGATCCCGGAAAGAATAAGGTTGCTGGAGGAAAGTCCCCCGGCCCCGGTGGAGAGGTAAATCACCGCCAGGAGCGTGGTCAGCGCGCCGACGAAAGCGAACAATGGAATGGAGTAGCCGCCCAGGGCCTGGATGTTCAGCAACAGCGCCACCGCCGCGCCGAAGGCGGCCCCGGCGGAGACGCCCAAGGTGTAGGGATCGGCCAGGGGATTGAGCAGAATGCCCTGAAAGGCGCATCCGGCCAGCGCCAGCCCGCCGCCCACCGCCGCCGCCGTGAGAATCCGGGGCAGCCGCACGTCCATCACCACCGTGGGATGAAGCGGGTCCAGCCCGGCCAGCCAGCCTTCCTGGCCCGCCAGCCCGGCCAGGACGATCCGGGCCACCTCCTCGGCCGGAATGCGGATGAAGCCCATCCCGGCGGAGGTCAGCACCGTCAAAATCAACAGGGCGAAGAGCAGGGCCATCTGCACCCACCAGTTTTGGCGCAGGCGACCCCGCAAGGCGTGAAGAACCGAGAGCATGGCGGGCGGCCGGTCAGGAAGCCTTGGAGGCGTCCCGGTACTCGTGGGAAAACCCGGCGTCGTAAAGGCGGGATTTTCGGGCGGCGTCGGCCGGGGCGGTGGCCACCGCCGGGCCGACGATGATGAGGGCGTGCTTCGTAATCGCCTCCCGGTTCAGCGTTTCCGGAAGTTCCCGGACCGTGGCGCGCACGATCCGCTGGTCCGGATGGCTGACCCGGTAGGCCACGGCCACTGGCGCTTCGGGGCCGTAGGTTTGGGCCAGGACGGCGGATACCTTTTCCGCCATGCCCGCGCTAAGGTAGATGGACATGGAGGCGCCGTGGGCGGCCAGGGAGGCCAGCGATTCCGCCTCGGGCACCGGGGTCCGGCCCGCCATCCGGGTCAAAATTAGCGTCTGGGTGGTTTCGGGCAGGGTGTATTCCACGCCCATGGCGGCGGCGGCGGCAAAGGCGGCGGTGACGCCGGGGATCACCTCGAAGGCGATCTCCCGCGCACGAAGTTCGGCGATCTGCTCCGCAATGGCGCCGTAAAGGCTGGGATCGCCGGTGTGCAGCCGAACCACCTTCCGTCCGGCGGTCTGGGCTTCGACCATCGCATTTACGATTTCGGTCAGGTACAGTCCGGCGCTGTTGATCCGGTCGCAGTCTTCCCGGCACCAGCGCAACACCGCCTCGGGCACCAGGGAACCGGCGTAGACCACCCGGTCGGCCTCGGCCAGGGCCCGGCTTCCCTTCACGGTGATCAGGTCGGGGTCGCCGGGACCCGCGCCGACGAATTGAATGGGAAAGGTTTCCACGCTCAGAACGCCCCAAGCTGACAGGGGGAAACCCGCAAATTCATCTTTTCGCAGGCGGACGCCACCGCCATGCGGGTGATCCCGAACCGGTCGGCGATGTTCCAGGCGCTTTTGCAGGGCAGCCGGTCGTCCACCAGCGCGGCGGTCAGGGCGTCCCGCAGCTCCAGGGAAACCGTCTCGGCCGGTTCCACAACCTTTTTATTGGGCTGGTAGCCAAACAGGCCCAACTGGCATTTGACGATGCGGAATTCCAGCAGGTCCATGGTTTTGCCCACCTCGGACGGATGGACCCCCATGTCGGTCGCGATGCGGTGGGCGGCGGCGCAGGAAACCTTTCCGTCTTTGGCGCCGGCTTTTACCGCTTCGGCGATGCGGGAATCCGGTTCGGCGCCGGGGGGATGCTTGGCGGCGTAATGGCCGCTGAATTCGTGGGTCATGGGATCGTCTCTCCGTTTCGGGAAGAAGGTCGCCGCGTCGGTTCAGGAATCGTCGGATTCGGACGGGTTGTCCTCTTGGTTTTCATCTTTCGATTCATCGGAATCGATGCCCGCCTCCGCGTTTTTTTCCAGCACCTGCTTCAGCATTTTCCACTGGCGTTGCAACATGCCGTTGTGGTCGAGGCCCTTCATGTCCTCGTCCATGTCTTCCAGGGATTTTTTGGGATTCGCCATGTCGGTTTCCTTCCGGCGAAAAGGTTTCAATCAGCCACGCAGTGTATCGAAAATCGAAGCGATCGGCAAACCCTTTGTGCCCGGAATGAACCCGGTTGCGGTCCGAAGCGGCAACGCGGGCTCTTGCGGTTCGGCCGGGGCGTGTTAGCTTTGAAAATCCACCCAACGCTATTTCGAAAGGAGCGTTCCATGAGTCATCTGCTCTACCTGAACGCGTCGCCCCGGGGGGATCGGTCCAACTCCAAGGCGGTGGCCGACAACTTTGTCGACGCCTACCAAACGGCCCACCCCGGCGACACTTTGGAAACCATTCACCTGTTCGAAACGGAGCTTCCCCCCTTCGACGGCCCGGCGCTTCAGGCCAAATATTCCATTCTTGGCGGGGGGCAACCCACCCCCGAGGAACAAAAGGGCTGGAAGGCGGTGGAAGAAATCATCGGAACTTTCAAATCGGCGGACGTCTACGTGTTTGCCATTCCCATGTGGAATTTTTCCATCCCCTACAAGCTGAAACAGTACATCGACGTGATCGTGCAGCCGGGCTACACGTTCAGCTATTCCCCGGAGGAAGGCTACAGCGGCCTGGTGACCGGAAAACGGGCGTTTTTGGCCTTTGCCCGAGGCGGGAGTTACCCCCGGGGGACCGAAGCGGCCGCGCTGGATTTCCAGGCGCCCTACATCCGGAATATTTTGGGGTTTATCGGGATCACCGATGTGGAGGAAGTGATGGTGGAGCCGACCCTGGGCGGCGACCCGGAAGCGGCCAAATCGTTGCGTGACGACGGAATTTTGAAGGCGCGGGCATTGGCGGAAGGATTCTGATTCCGAGGGGGCCGGCGCCGTTGCCGGCGTTGGGAACGACCTTGCCAAGTTGGGAGAACGGGTTCGTAAACGCCCGCTTCTCCCTTCTTTTTTCCTTGGCGCGATTCGCCGATCTGGGGCGTGATCCGGAAGGAAAGAACGCTCGGACCCCTTCCCGAGGGAGATTTCATGGAACGCTTTTTCAACGCCGCCGGTCCCGTCCAATGCGACATCCATTACTGCCTGCCCCCGCTGGAGCGATGGGATTTGGACGAGATTCTGTACCTCGTCGAGCAGCAAAAATATTCCGTTCCGCACCCACCCAGACAGACCGGGAAAACCTCCTGCCTGTCGGCGCTGATGGATTATTTGAACGCGTAGGGCCGATGCCGGGCACTGTACATGAACGTGGAAGTTGGCCAATCCGCCCGGGAAAACGTGAACGCCGCCATGGGGGCCATCCTGGGCAGGCGGCCGGCGCGGCCCGCCGGGTCTTGGGGGACGAAACCATGACCCGGATTTTCTCCGATTTGTTTGACCAGTGCCGCGGCCATGGCGCGTTTCAGGAATTTTTGCTCCGGTGATCGGAAAATGGCTCCGGTCCCTCGGTTTTATTTGTGGACGAAGTGGACTCGCTGGTGGGGGACACGCTCATTTCCCTTCTTCGCCAAGTCCGAGCTGGGTATTCTCGACGTCCCCGCGGCTTCCCCCAATCCATCGTCCTCTGCCGCGTTCGGGACTTTCGGGATTATCGAATTCGCTCTAAAGGTTTGGCGCTGGGTGATCAGAACCGGCTGCCTGTTCGCAAAATCGGCGGAAAACGCGACTTCCTCGCCCCATTCGTTGGGTGGTGCGGGTCGTTCCCGCGTGCAAATCCGTCCCGCACGAAAGCGCGTGGACCCCCTTTTCGACCACCAGGTGGCCGATGTTTTCCTCGAAATGCCGGATTGCATTGCTCAACGATGGGGCGACAGCTCCCCCCCACCAGGTGGCCGATGTTTTCCTCGAAATGCGGGCCGTCCAGGTAGTTCCATTCTTCCACGGTATTCGCAAGAGCCGGGCTGGACATTGCGAAGCCGGACGTGGACCGGGTTTTCCCCGTCGTAGCTCATGATTTGCATGAACACCGCGGGATCGGAATAGCGCTCCGTAAACGAAAGCGTATGCCAGTGGTCCCGTCCGGGTTGACCCACGGTATACCGGAGCCTCCGGATTGCATTCCGAGGCGGAGCCTTCTAAACAACAAAAATCCGGGCACAATAAATTCGGATAGTTGCGGATTTGCGGTGATTGTTGGCTTCGGGCTCGGCCTCGGCCGGGTGGGGCACTCGCAACAAGACCAGCTTTCATTTGGCCGGCCCTCGGGCCGGCCAAATCCTTTGCTGATCAATCGAAATTCAAAATTTTCAAATCGGATTTTTTCGCGATCAGATCAAAATGGCGATCGCGGCGCAGAAGCGGAACATCCTGCTGGATAGCGAGCAAAGCGATGGCCGCATAGACAAGGGGCGCCGTCAATCCTTTTCGTAACGGCTGAAAGCCAAAGGAGGACAAATCATCCCAAAATGCTTCTTCAATTGGGAGCGGCGCCAGCGCTTCCAGAAGCTCTTTCAGTCGCTCGAATTCGGCGTTGGTTTTGGTTCCCCGCAAAAGTTCAACTTTGATCAAATCCGGCATCAGGATTTGGTCCGCAGCGAGTCTTTCCCTCACAACTTCCGTGATTTTGGGATCTCCTCTTGGGCGAAAGGCCTCGATCCAGGCGGAGACGTCAACGAGTGTCAAGTCCATCGCCTCGCATCCGATCCAAATCCTCCTGGGAATACCCAAATTCGTAGCGGCCCGGCATGTCCGCGAGCTGTTCCCGCTTTTTCATGACCAGGTGGCCCTTGATCGCGGTGATGGCGGCGTTCTTTTTCACCGTGGTCCCCGTGGTTTCAACAGCTCGGCCGTCAAATCATCCTGGATGGTCAAAACGGTTTTCATTGCCCCTTTCTTTCCGGCAATTCCTCCGTATTTTCCAAAGATTTCCACCCTCCCGAACGGAAAAATCTCTCCCTGGCCGCCACGGATTCAAAACAGATTTTCGGCTCGTCCGGACCTGGGCGGTATTCGCCCCGGACGATTTGCATGGTTCGCTTTCTGCAATCCTCCAGGGACGCGATGCCGAACCGCATTTTTTTTCATGATCCCACCACCTCCGTTCTACCGCTGCTCTACCGCAAAATCCCTCATCGCGAAACCACATCCTCAACCGCCGCATAACTCCGCGCCAGCCATGTCTTCACCCGTTGCCGTTCCAAAATGCCCAGGGCCCGGTTGCCCCGGCCCTTGTTGTTGACCGCGGCCCAGAAGCTGCTGTTGAGGCGGTCGATTTTGCGCATGGTGGCGTCGTGAAGGCGGGGGAGGGTCATGAATTTCGCGTCGCGCTCCTTGGCCCGCGCCTTTTCCTCGGAATCTTCGAAGGCGGAAAAATCGGCGCCCCGGCCTTCGTTGCGGACGACCACGTAGTCCGGACGCGATCCGAAGGTGTCCAGCAGCTTGCCCAGCAACTGCACCGAATCCCGGCCGTCGTCCATCACGTGCCACAGGGTCACGTCCACGTTCAGCTCCCGGGCCGCCTCGAACAGGTCCGACTCCAATATCCACTGGGAGACCGGCGCGAAGGACTGGGCCGCCAGGTCCACGATGGCCGTCGGGTCCGGAGCCTCCTCGAAGCCTTCCAAAATGGCGTCCAGGCTTTCAAAGCGGTCGATGAGAACCGGCGACGCGTAGTCGGCGTAAAACCGAGTGAAGGAGGCGTGGGAGCGATCCGTGTCGAACCCCACCACCGGTTCCTTCCGGTCGATGTGATATTGCGCCAGCACCCGCGCCATCACCGATTTGCCCACGCCGCCCTTTTCGCCGCCGATAAAATGAATCGCGCCCATGCCGTATCTCCTTGAAATTCGGTTTCGTATTCGGTTTCGCAATGGATGAATGATCCTCGTCCCCTGGACGCCCGGCCGGAATTTTGCCCATCGGACGCCGGGGGCGGGGATTTGGGTGTCATTTTTTCGGGGTTTATAGAGGGGCGCTTCCCGGTTTGCAAGCCGGAAATGGCAGGAGGAACTGCGGCGGCGTTTTCCCAAATCCGGATTCGGTTTGCAAAGCGCGGGAAGCGGATTAAAATGGTACCGGTAGCCGTGCCGCTTCGCCCCTTTCCCACATTGACGAGGAGCCTTTCATGACCGCCATCGAATCCCTGGCCATCAACACCATTCGTATGCTCTCCGCCGACGCGGTTCAGGCCGCCCGGTCGGGCCATCCCGGAATGCCCATGGGGGCCGCGCCCATGGCCTATGTGCTGTGGACCCGGTTTTTGCGCCATAATCCCAAAAATCCCCGTTGGCCCAACCGGGACCGTTTTTTTCTTTCCGCGGGCCACGGCTCCATGTTGCAATACAGCCTGCTGCACCTGGCCGGTTACGATCTCTCCCTGGACGAAATCCGGAACTTTCGGCAGTGGGGGAGCCGCACCCCGGGCCATCCGGAATACGGCGTGACGCCGGGGGTGGAGGCGACCACCGGGCCGCTGGGGCAGGGGATGGCCAACGGGGCGGGCATGGCCATCGCCCAGGCCCATCTGGCGGCCCGGTTCAACCGGCCTGGGTTTCCCATTTTCGATCACTGGATTTACGGCATCGTCAGCGACGGCGATTTAATGGAAGGGATTTCCCAGGAAGCGATTTCTCTGGCCGGCCACCTGGGATTGGGGCGGATCGTCTACATCTACGACGACAATCGAATTTCCATCGAAGGCGATACCGACATTGCCTTTTCGGAGGATCGGATGGCCCGATTCGCCGGCGCGGGCTGGCATGTTCAGTCCGTGAGCGACGGCAACGATCTGGACGCGGTGGAGGCGGCCATCCGCGCGGCTCGGGAGGAGACCGGGCGTCCCTCCATCATCGCGGTCCGTACCAAAATTGGCTACGGGAGCCCCAACAAGGAAGGAACGGCCCGGGCCCACGGAGAGCCGCTGGGCGAGGCGGAGTTGGCCTTGACCAAGCGCAATCTGGGCTGGCCGGCCGAACCCGGTTTTTTCGTGCCGGAGGAGGTCCGCGACCATTTCCGCGGCGCGTTGGACGCCGGTCCGGCGCTGGAACGCAACTGGGAGGCGCTTCTTTCCGCCTACGGCGACGCCCATCCCGAGTTGGCGGCGGAGTTGCGCGATCGCTTGAGCGGGACCCTCCCCAAGGGGTGGGCCGAGGTTCTACCGGAATTTGAACCGGACGCCAAGGGCCTGCCCACCCGCGTGGCCTCGGGGCGGGCGCTCAACGCCCTGGCCGGTTCGATCCCCGCGTTGATGGGCGGTTCCGCCGACCTGGGGCCGTCCAACAAGACGCTCATCGACGATTCTCCGGATTTTCAATCCGCCACTCCGCGGGGCCGGAACCTCCGCTTCGGCGTCCGGGAGCACGGGATGGCGGCGATTCTCAACGGCATGGCGCTCTACGGCGGGGTGATTCCCTACGGCGGCACTTTTTTGATTTTTTCGGAGTACATGCGGCCGGCCATCCGGATGGCGGCGCTCATGGGGCTCCACGTCGTCTACGTGTTTACCCACGACAGCATCGGGTTGGGGGAGGACGGCCCCACCCATCAGCCGGTGGAGCAGCTCGCCGTGCTGCGGGCCACGCCGGGGCTCACGGTCATCCGGCCCGGGGACGCCAACGAAACCGTCGCCGCTTGGGAGGCGGCCATCCGGCACGCCCACGGACCCGTGGCCTTGGCGCTGACTCGGCAGGACGTGCCCACCCTGGACAGGACCGGATTGGCCCCTGCGGTTGGGCTTCATCGAGGGGCCTACGTGCTGTGGGAAACGGAGGATCGTCCGCTGGAGTTCCTCTTGATCGGCACCGGCTCCGAACTGTCGGTGGCGCTGGAGACGGGGAAAAACCTGGCCGGGGAGGGGATCGGCGTCCGGGTGGTCAGCATGCCCTCCTGGGAACTGTTCGATCAACAGACCGATGAATACCGGGAATCCGTAATTCCCCGTGACGTTGCCTTGCAAATGGTGGTGGAGGCCGGCTGCCACCAGGGCTGGCATCGGTACGTCGGTCGCGACGGCGTGGTGGCGGGGGTCAACCGGTTCGGCGCGTCCGCGCCGTGGCCGGCGCTGTTCGAAAAATTCGGTTTGACGGTCAAAAACATCACGGAGCGGGCAAAAAAGCTGTACAACGCGAACAAACGGTATTAGTGTTTGCCAATAATGGAAGTCGCGCATTGGATCGGCGTCGGATTGCCGCCTACGGGAGGTCGTCAGGCGATTCGTTGCCAGGCGCTTTTTCAGGCCGCCTGCTTCCAGCAATGGAAGATTGCCGCCGGCAAACGGACCGGCGGCGGCGAAGAAAGGAGCCCATAATGGAGATCCAACTGTTTCTGATGGCCGCCGTCTCCCTCTGGCTCATGAAAATCGGAGCCGATGGAGGCCCGGAATTGATTCCAATCCAGGAACGGAATCGGAGTTGGCGGTAACGGTCGCGGACATTTCGCGAAGCAACGGGCGGCGGATCATCGGCCGCCCGTTGCGTGTCTGACGGTTTCCTTTCCCCCGAGCTTGCCGAACCTACAGGTTTATTCTTCTCAATTCCTCCGGGAGTCGCGCCGCCCATGCAATCCAAAAAGCTGACATTCGAAAACGCGGACGGGCAAAAGCTGGCCGCCGTGCTCGATTTGCCGGCCAATCCCCAGCCCGTCGCCTACGCGCTGTTCGCCCACTGCTTCGCCTGCTCCAAAAATATCAAGGCCGCCCACCACGTCGGCCGGGGGCTCATCGACAGCGGAATCGCCGTTTTGCGGTTTGATTTTACGGGCCTGGGCGAAAGCGAAGGGGAGTTCGCCAATACCAATTTTTCCTCCAACGTGGCCGATCTGGTGGCCGCCGCCGAGTTTCTGGAATCGGAATACCAGGCCCCCGAAGTGCTGGTGGGCCATTCCCTGGGCGGGGCCGCGGTGCTCATGGCCGGGGAGAAAATTCCTTCCGTTCGTGTGGTGGCGACCATTGCCGCCCCGGCCGATCCCGTCCATGTTTCGAAGCATTTGGAAACCCGCCGGGAGGAAATCGACGAAAAGGGCGAGGCGAAAGTCACGTTGGGCGGACGCACCTTCCGAATCAAAAAGCAGTTTTTGGACGATCTGGCCGAAAATCGGATGGAAACGACCATTCGGGCGTTGCGCCGGAAGGCCATTTTGGTTTTCCATTCTCCCGTGGACGAGGTGGTGGGCATCGACAACGCCGCCAAAATCTGCACCACCGCCCTTCATCCCAAATGCTTTATTTCTCTGGACACCGCCGACCACCTGCTGTCGGACTCGGCCGATTCGGTCTATTGCGGCACGGTCATTTCCGCCCTCGCCCGGAAATATCTGGCGGCGGCGGAAGCGGAACGGGCCGGGAAGGAAACCGCCCTTTCCGGCGGCCAGGACGAAACCGTGGCGCGAACGGGTCGCGACCATTATCGCACGGAAATCAGCGCCGCCGGCCACCCCATGCTGGCCGACGAGCCGGAATCCTACGGCGGGACCAGCGCCGGCCCGAGCCCTTTCGACTATCTTGCCGCCGGGCTGGGCGCCTGCACCTCCATGACCCTGCGCATGTACGCCGACCGGAAAGAGTGGCCCCTGGAGGGCGCCAAGGTGTACGTGAAGCATCACAAAATCCACGTCGAAGAATGCGCCGATTGCGAGACCGAAAAAGGAAAAGTCGACGAGTTTACGCGGGAAATCGAGCTGGAGGGCGATTTGACCGAAGAACAGCGGGAGCGCCTGCTGGAAATCGCGGACCGATGTCCGGTCCATCGCACCCTCCACTCCGAAATTAAGGTCCGATCCCGCCTTCGATCATAAATCTTCCCTTCATTCCCGTTTTTTCCTTCAGTGGCCGGCCACTTCGAATTCCTTGCCGGCCCCGCGGGTTGGGAACGTCGCCTTTGTCTCCGCCCGCTTTCCCATTTTTCTTCACCGAGCAAAACTCGACGTCCGCCGTCCCTTGTTTCGAGCGCCGCGCCCGGAGATTCCCATTTCCGGACGCCGCTCGGCCAACCCCGATTCGCCTCTTTTCCATCGGAAAAGGGGAGGGGTTGGAGATGGCATGGGCGGACGTTTTCTTCGTTTTCCAAGGAGGTTCCATGAACCGTTTTTTCACCTCGCGCCCCCTGGGCGTGTTTGGTTTCGCGTTGGCTTTGCTGGTCTTCGGAATGGCCGCGCCCGTCTTGGGGCAGGAGGTTTCGCGCATTGAACCGGACAAGCTGGAAGGCCTGCTGGGCGCGCCGGATCTGATGGTGGTCGACGTCCGTTCGAACGGTCAGCGCCGGTCTTCCGGAAGAAAAATTCGGACCGCTTTGCTGGCCCGGTCCAATCGACTGGAAAACTGGACCGGCGATCTGGCGAAAAAAGGCATGATCGTTTTGTACTGCGACTGACCGAACGAAGAAACCAGCGCCAGTGTGGCGCGGCAGATGATGAACCAGGGTTTTGAGCGGGTGCACGTGCTGGAAGGCGGATGGAAGGCCTGGGAAAATGGCGATTATCCCATGGAAAATTTGTGAAACCCGGCGTCGCTCTCGCGGAGACCGGAAGGTCCCGCCGCCGATGACAACAACCCACGGCGGACATCCCTATGAATGGAGGGGCCATGGCTCGACTTGGAAACCGATTGGACACCAAGGACCCTTTTCCGGAGATCGAACTGACGACCTTGGACGGCGAATCCATCCGTCTGCCGGAGTTTTTCGGCGACGGATTCGGGGTTGTGCAGTTTATCCGAGGGGAATGGTGACCGTTCTGCGATCAGCAGTTGGCTGATTTCCATGCGCATTATTCGTCCATGAAGGAAGAGAACATCGGCCTGGTGATTGGGTCGGCCGAACCGGCGGAAAAGGTGCGGAAAACGGCGGACAAACTGGGGATTCATCGGATTCCGGTGGCCCCGGATCTGGACGCCCAGGAAATTTCCCGGCGCTATGGCGCGTTTTTCGAGGAGGGCAAGGGATTTCTCCACGCCACGGGGTTTCTGCTTCTTCCCGGAGGGAAAATTCTGGCCGCCGTGTACAGCAGTGGGTCCGTCGGACGCCTTACCGGCCGGGACGTGATCAACCTGGTGCGCTTCGTCAAAAGCGAACGCAAGAAGTCCTTCCATCTGGTCGGCGGGTTGTTGGAAGTGCGTTAGCGGGGCGGGAGTTTTTCCGGCCTTAAAACGTGAAAACCGGGTCGGACGATCCGACCCGGTCACACGAAGGGAGGATGAGGCTGTGAGCCCGGCCCCGAAGGGCCGGACTCTGGGGAAGAACAATGGCTTGCTACGGTATTGCTTGTTGCTTCGGGTACTGCGTACTGCTGGGTTGCTTCATGGTGCTGCGGTACTGCTCAGGCACCCCGGAGGACGGCAAGGGTTTCCTCCGCGATGAATCGTCGGAGTTGATCGTCCCCGGAAAAGTCCAGGGCGTTCGACTCCTGGTTATACTTGACGCGGCATTCATATTTGATCGCCACGCTGTTCATGATTTTGGAAACCAGTTCAAGGTTTTGGTTTCGATGATTTACTTTAAGGATGCTCATGGTTTTCTCTTTCAACGGTTGATTTCGTTTGATTTGTTCCAAATGCATATGGCGTGCCATCGATCTTCGTGTGATGATTAACTGACTGAAATTTATATTAGATAATTCTTTTCAACCGGTTCGGGCCCTCCTTCGATCGGCCCTAAACCGACCAAAAATGGAAACCATTTTGTGCCGGATAATTTCCTGCGCCACAATTTTGTTGGTTTTCACTGTTTTGTAATGGGGGATCCAGGGCGGCAAGGGCCCTTGCAAATCGGCATTATCCTCGGGAATTCAAGGACATGGTGGCGGATTTCCGTGGAACGGGTAACCTAACACAATTTTGTTGTCCACAGATGCGGGCGCCTCCTCCTTCCGGGCCCATGGGCCGCAGGCGCTCCGCCGTCGTAAAAAACCCTGGTCCTGCCCAGATTTTTTGGAAATGTATCTGAATATCCCGCCTTTCCCCTTTTTCAAAATCATTCCGCCGAATTCCCAGCTCCTCTTTTTATTTGAATTTTCTCATTTCATCATTCCCAGATTCCCCCGCCTTGATGTTGACAATCCGATGGCCGGCCGGTATGTTTGGCCCGTCGAAATGGGAAAAATCCACACCATTTACGTGTTCACCCGGCCGGCGCAAACGGCCGATCCCGGGGAAGAAAGGAAGGGCGTTTATGTCGCTTCGTGTTCTCATCATCGGCGGCGTGGCCTGTGGCCCCAAAACCGCCGCCCGCCTGCGACGTCTGATGCCGGACGCCGACATTGCCATGATTGAAAAAGGGGAATTGGTCTCCTACGGCGCGTGCGGCCTGCCGTACTATGTGGAGGGGGAATTCCCCAACATTCACGCCCTGACCCACACCCAGGTGGGGCTGCCCCGGACGCCGGAATTTTTCGACAAAACCAAAGGCTTCAAGGTGTTCAACCGGACCGAGGCGATTTCCATCGACCGCCAAAACAAGACGGTCCGCGTCAAATACCTGGACCAGGGACGGGAGGAAGACCTCGACTACGACAAATTGGTCTTGGCCACCGGAGGCTATCCCTTCCGGCCGCCCATCCCCGGCACCTACCTCAAAAACGTCTGGTTCATGACCCATCCCAACGACGCCGACAGCCTGGTTCGGGAAATCGAGGCCCAGAACCTGCAAAACGCGGTGCTGGTGGGTGCGGGATTTATCGGGATCGAAATGGCCGAGGCGCTGATCAACAAGGGGCTCGACGTCGCCGTGGTCGAAATGGCCAACCAGATTCTGCCCGGCGTGCTGGACCCGGACATTGCCGCCTACGGCAAAATCCACATGGAAGAAGACAACGACGTGGAATTCGTCCTGGGCGAACAGGTCAAGGCGTTGCTGCCCGACGAAAACGAAGAGCGGGTGGTCTCCGTTCAGACCGACCAGCGGACCATCGAGAGCGACCTGGTGATTTTGGCCGTGGGCACCCGGCCCAACGATCAACTGGCCCGGGACGCAGGCCTCATGTGCGAACGGGGCATCGTCATCAACGAGTTTTGCCAGACCAGCGACCCGGACATCTACGCGGGCGGGGACTGCGTGGTCAACCAATACGTGGGCAAGGGGTCGGGCGGCTACATGTACGCGCCCCTGGGCTCCACGGCCAACAAGCACGGGCGGACCATCGCCAACCACATCGCCGGAAGACCCACCAGCTTTCGCGGCATTGCCGGCACCGGCGTGGTGAAGGCGTTCGAGTTCACCATGGGCCGCACCGGGCTGACCGAAACCCAGGCTCGGCGGTTGGGGTTGGACGTGGAGACGGTGATCTGGGGCGGGCCGGACCGGCCCCACTACATGAAAAACGCCCGCTACCTGCTCATCAAGGTGGTGGCTTCGAAACGGGACCGGAAGGTGCTCGGCGTTCAGGCGGCCGGGATGGGCGAAGTGTCCAAACGGCTGGATGTGGCCGCCAGCACCATTTTTTTCGGCGGCACCCTTGAGGAGCTGGCGGACATCGATCTGTCCTACGCGCCGCCCTACAGCCCGCCCATCGATCCCATCGCCGCGGCGGCCATGGTGTTGTCCAACAAACTGGACGGTCTGGCGACTTGCATCAAACCGGCAGAGGCCAAAACGCGCATGGACGCCGGCGACGTGGTGCTGCTGGACGTGCGGGAGCCGGACGAGAACAAAATGCTGAAGATGGCCTACGACCGGGTCATCCACATCCCTCTGGGCGAGTTGCGGGAGCGTTTGGACGAGGTGCCCCGGGACGTGGACGTGTTTCCCTTCTGCAAAATCAGCCTGCGGGGGTACGAGGCCCAGCGGATTCTGAATCAGGCGGGATACGACCGCGTTTGGTTCATCGAAGGGGGGCACGAGGCTTGGCCCTACGAGTTGGATTATTTGGGGATGTAGGGCCCGTTTGGGAATTTTGCAAAAATACCGTTCCAATGCCGCGCCCGGGGACAAAATCCCCGGGCCGAATCCGAAAAGCCCGCCAAAGCGGGCTCCCAAAGGTTTATCGATTTCAGGAAGCGAGGGCCCTTTGGGGCGCTTTTGGGGATGAGCCGGGGATTCATTCCCCGGCGGCGGGCTTTTCGAGAATCCGGAGGAAACGCCATGTCTTCCACTTTTTCAACCCAATGCCGCCGACGGGCGAAACAACGGGGGCGGAGCTTCTGGCCTCCGGCGGGGGAGAGCGGGTGGAACTAATCCGCTCGCGTTCATCCGCCTCCCCACTTTCCATCCGCTCGGCCAAATCGGCCAGCGTTTCTTCCAAAGACCGTAATTCAAGAACGACCGTTTTCATCCTTTAGCCTTTTTTTTCAATGCCCGAATTCCTATGAAAATTTTTTGGAAACAAAAAATGCGATGAGCGTAATATATTCTTGAGGAGTTGTTTGAATTTCGCCAATTGGCCGCGCAGACTTTCCGGCGGCCCCCATTTCCCTTGGGAAATCTCCAAAAAACTTGGCCCGCATGGGAGAGGCGATCCGTCTCGAATTCCTGGGAGAGAACCCTATAGGCATGACTCAGGCTTTTTGCAGTTCCTTCGAGCGCCGATATCCCGCACTCGCAAGGCACAAGGATTGCCTTTTTTGTTCCTCGGAGAACGCTTTTCAGATTCTCAAGAAGGATGACCGGGGCGAGATGCGAGCCCGGCGCCTCAAGTTTTCCAATAAAATTTGTCGGAAGGAATCGGTTTTCTCAGTTTCTCGGGTGTTTCATGGCATTTTGCTTCGGGGTCTTTCATCAAGTCAATTCGCACAGAAGAATTTTTTCATCGAGATTGAACAGATTTCTTTCCCGATCCGCAAGATGTTGTTCAATGGCAACCTTCCTCCGGGGCAACATGTCGGAGACATTGTACGCCCTATCCCCGGAAAGCGCCTGAAAACCGGCGCCCGGCAAGTCGTTCAGAGAGGCGCCGTTTTGCAGCCACAAACGGGTCGCTCGCTCGGAAGCCGGCGGCGGCAGTCGGGCCACGCCGCCGCCGATGGCCGCCTCTGTCCGAGGCCGGGCAAAGCCCAGTTCATCGAGTTTTGTCCAGATCAAGTTCCCGAATCGCGCTGAGAACTACGCTTTCACCCCCAACGATCGGATCTGATCGCTTTCCAGGCCGTCGATGTCCACCGTCTGAAAGTCCGTCCCGCTCCGTTCCTCCTTGTCGGGCGAAGGCGAGATTTGACCATGGCGTCTGATGATTTTTCGGGCGTACTTCTGTGCCACTTTCTCGCCAAATGACGTAATCGACCCGGGACGGATCGACCCCCGCCTTCTCGTCCATGGACATGCCCCGGCGATTCTTGCTGAATGAAGGGTTTGCGGTGTTCGGGGTCCATCGCCTGCAAACCGTTGAAGGCGGTTTCCACGGGAATCGGCGACTTTCCGCCGACCCCGAATCGAAGCGAGCCTCCGACGAAGGGGGGCAAATCGCGAGCCGGAGGGGAAAAACGACGGGGAGCGGGGAACGATGGGGGGAATGTCTTGGCGGCCCCCGCCCGAAGTCAGATGATCGCGTGCCGCACCTTCGCCGAGACCCATTCGCTGACCACCACCGTGCCGATGATGATGAGCAGGATCACCGTGACCCGGGTCCAGGCCAGATCCATGATGGAGGCGTTGAGTTGAAGGCCGATGCCGCCCGCCCCCACCAGGCCCAGCACGGTGGATTCCCGAATGTTGATGTCCCATCGGAACACGGAAATTCCCGCGAAGGCCGGCATGATCTGGGGCGCGATGCCGTAGGCGAGCACCTGGGCGGAATTGGCGCCGGTCGCGGCGACCGCCTCCACCTGGGCCGGATCGATCTCCTCGATGGCCTCGTAGAGCAGCTTGGCGCAGAAGCCGATGGAGCGCAGACCGATGGCGATGATTCCCGCCAGCACCCCCGGCCCCAGGATCGTCACCAGCATCAGCGCCCAGATCAGGGAGTTGATGGAGCGGGTCGAGACGATGACGAACAGCGCCATCGGCCGGATGAAGACCGCGCTGGGCGTGGTGTTCCTGGCCGCGAAAAAGGCGGTGGGCACGGCCAGAATGATCGCGAGAACCGTTCCCAGAGTGGCGATGTTGATCGTGTCCCAGAGCGGCTTCCAAAGCGACGGCAGGTAGCTCCAGTTCGGCGGAATCATCCGGTATGCCAAGTCGGCGGCCTGTTCCGGGGCGTCCAGCACGAACATCCAGATCGTCTTTTCGGATATGAACCGCCAGCAAAAGGCGAAGATCGCCGCCGCGGCCAGCCAGCCGGCCCGAAACGTCCATTGTTCCCCCGGGCTTCGCCGCCGCCATTCCCTTGTTCCGTTCGCCGTGGTCGTCACCATCACTGCACCCGCTTTCGAATGATGCCCGAGCTGTATTCCACCGCCAGCACGATGGCGATGATGATCAGCAGAATCGCCGCGGCGGAGTCGAATTCGTACCGGTCGAAGGCCGTGTTGAGCGTGGCCCCGATTCCGCCCCCGCCCACGATGCCCACCACCGCCGATTCCCGGAAGTTGATGTCCAGCCGGTAGAGGCTCAGCCCGATCATCCGGGGCATTACCTGGGGCTGGACGCCGTAGTTGATCCACTGAAACCAGTTGGCGCCGGTGGCCCGCACCGCCTCGGCCTGGACCGGGTCCATGTCTTCGATGTCCTCGGCCAGCAACTTGCCGAAAAAGCCCACCGTGGCCAGGGAGAGGGTCACGAACCCGGCGAAGGGGCCGAAGCCGAACAGCTTCACGAAAAAAATGGCCAGAATCACTTCCTGAAAGCTGCGGGAGACCGACAAAATCGCCCGGCAAACCAGATAGACCGGCGGCGGGGCGATGTTTCGGGCCGCGCCGAGCCCCACCGGGATGGAAATGGCGATGCCGGCCATGGTGGCGGTGAGCGCCATCCAGACGCTTTCCAGGATGCCGTCGGCGATGGCGCCCCAGCGGGAGGTGAAATCCGGCGGGAAAAAGGCGGTCACGAATTGTTGGCCCCGGGGCAGCCCTTCCACGGCCCGGCCCCAGTTGATCTCCAGGGTGCCGAAGGCGGCGGCCAGGTATACGGCGAGGCCAAGCCCCAATCCCCACCGCGTTTTCGCGTCGGCGATGAAGGGCGGTTTTTGCCAAAGGCGGGTTTTCGGAACGGCGGTTCCGCTCGGGATCGCGGTCACGTCAGGCCAGCCCCGCCATGCGCTTTTCCTCCGGAATCGGGGCCGAATCCTCCGGCGGCCCCGGTTCCGCCGCCGCGTCGTCGATGGCCTTGGCCGCGCCGATGGTGGTTTCCCAGTCCTCCTCGCCGTAAATTTCGGTCAGCACGTCGGCGGTGAGCCGATCCGGCGCGCCGTCGTAGACGATCTCCCCGAAGCGCAGCCCCACCACCCGTTCCGCGAACATCCGGGCGAGCTGCACGTCGTGGATGTTGATGATGGCGCTCAGGTTCCGCTCCTCGCACAGTTCCCGGATCAGGCGCATGATTTGGCGGGAGGTCTTGGGGTCCAGGGAGGCGGTGGGCTCGTCCACCAGCAACAGGGCCGGATCCTGGATCAGCGCCCGGCAGATGCCCACCCGTTGCCGCTGCCCGCCGGAAAGTTCGTCGGCCCGCTTGTCCACCATGTGGTCCAGCCCCACCCGTTCCAGCAGGCGAAACGCCTCGATCACGTCGGTCGCCGGAAATCGGCGAAACCAGCTCCGCCAAAAGCCCACGTAGCCCAGCCGGCCGGAGAGCACGTTCTCCATCACCGTCAGCCGCTCCACCAGGGCGTATTCCTGAAAGATCATCCCGATGTTCCGCCGGGTCCGGCGCAGGGAACGGCGGGGCAGGGCGCTCACTTCCACGTCGTTGAGGAAAACGGCGCCCTCGGTGGGCTCCACCAGCCGGTTGATGCAACGGATGAGGGTCGATTTTCCGGCCCCGGAGGGACCGATGAGGGCCATCACCTGTCCGTCGGGGACGGTCAGATCGATGGATTGAAGCGCCAAATCGCCAGTGGCGTAGCGTTTGGTCAGACCGGAAATGCGCAACATGGAACGGGCTCCCGAAAAACGGAAAAAAAAGCGAAAAACCGAACCGCTCCCGGGGAGCGGTTCGGCGGCGACGACGGAAAAGTCGAGATTACTTGCAGTCGTAGGTCACGTCGTTGGCGGCGTCGATCTTCCGGATCACCGCCCAGTCGTGCTCGTAGCTGATGGCGATGAACATGCCTTCATTGGCGAATTCCTTCTGCAGGTCGGAACCTTCCCACGGAAAGGTGAAGAAGGCCTGCCGGATTTTGGCGGCCACCTCCGGATGGAGGTTGTGGGCGTGGCCGTAGCCGGTGGTGGGGAAGGTCGCGGATTTGTAGATGGACCGGATTTTGGCCGGGTCCACGGCGCCCCGGTCGATCATCCGCTTGAGCACCGAATTGGCGATCGCCGCGGCCTCGTAGTCCTTGTTGGCGACGCCCAGGATGGAATTGTCGTGCTTGCCGGAGAAGGCGGTCTTGAAATCCTCGTCGGCGATCAGGCCGAAATCGGCCTTGAGAATGGCCGAGGGGGCCTTGAAGCCCGAATTGGAGGTGGGAGACGTGAAGGCCAGGGTCTTGCCTTTCAGGTCGTCGGGCGACTGGATGGGGCTGTCGGCCGGAACGATGATCTCCATTTCGTATCCGAAGGAGCCGTCCTCGGCCGCCATCATGGCGAAGGGCACGAACCCGGCGCAGTTCACGGCCACCGGATTGCCGCCGGTGTTGACGCCCGCGATGTGCAGTCGGCCCGAGCGCATGGCCTCGTACTGGGCCGCGTAGCTCTGCACGGGAAAGAAGACCGCCTTCTTGCCCGTCACCTCGGCCAGGTGCTTTACGAAGCCGTCCCAAACCTTCTGGTAGACGGCGGGGTCTTCCACCGGGGTGTAGGAAAAGATGATGGTGTCCGGGTTCACCCATTCGTCTGGGTCCACCGGGAGATCGGCCACCAGATCGCGGTTGCGGTCGCAGTAGGCCGCGTCCAGGGTTCCCCGGTAACAGTCTTCGGCCAGGGCCGGGGCGGCCCCGAAGGTCAGCATGGCAACGGCGACGGCGGCGAAGAGGTACGGCGAGCGAACGTAAAGATTTTTCATGAATTCCTCCGAGGGGTAAAAGAGAAAAAAGTGAATCCCTGGAGGAGGGGAAACGGCAAATGCGGGGATTTGCGAAATGAACCGGAACGCCCTCCCGTCGGGAAAGCGCAACCTAACCGGTATTTGTTAAAAAAAGGTTACAATGGGGTTAAAATTGGGTGAGGGTAAAAACAAGTCGGATCGCCGGAAGGGCGTCTCCGCCGCCGAGCCGCCATCCGACGGGGCAAATCCGGGCGGGGAGCGACGAGTGCAACGCGTCGCTCCCGGAGGGTTCGCGTACGGCCTTTGCTGCAAATTTCCTTAGTACAACGCCTCGGCGCGATTCCGCAGCATCAGGTGGTAGAGCAGGTCGCAGTAACGGTCCATTTTCACCATGCCCTCTTCCGCCGCGGCGTAGCGCCAGAAGCCGTAGAGCTTGGTCAGGTGCATGAGCCGTTCGCTGTACTGGCGCCAGGTGAATTTCTCCAGCACCCGCCGGACCCCGTTTTTGGAGATTTCCTCCCAGGACTTTTCCTGGTTTCCGCATCGCTTCACGAACCGCTCGATGTCCTCGGCCATGACCTCCGGTTTGCTGGTGTTCAGCAAAAAGCCGCTGACCCCGTCCTCGATGATTTCCGAGGGGCCGCCGAACTGGGTGGCCAGGGTCGGCAGACCCGACAGCATCGCCTCCAGAACCGTCAGGCCGAAGGCTTCGAACAGCGCCGGCTGAATGAAGGCGCCCCGATGGTCGGCGATGATCCGATAGACTTCGCCGGTGTCCAGCTTGTTGACGCTGGGCAGCCAGCGGACATGACCGAAAAGCCCCAGCTCGTCGATCAACCGATAGGCGGTCTGGATCTGCTCCCGCTCCTCCCGGTCCTTGGACTCGTCGATGTGGATGGTGCCGGCGGCGAAGATCAGGTTGCACTTTTCCTTCAGCAGATCGCTTTTGCCGAAGGCGTGGATCAGGCCGGTGATGTTCTTTATCTTGTCGAACCGGGCCATGGTGAACAGCGGCATTTTGTCCACGTCTTCCAGGTGGCCGAAAATGTCGTCGGTTTCGGCGGTAAACAGCCGTTGTTCCCAGTGTTTCGTCTTGGCGTCCGCCCGCCGGTCGTTCTCGGTGTAGGGGAAATAGTTTTTCTCGTCCACGCCCGGCGGCACGATGTTGAACTTGGGCGCGAAAAGGTTGACCCCGCCGGTGGCCCGGTAGAGACCCGGCAACGTGAAGAACTGGTGGGATTCGTATTGGCCGATGCTGTTCTCCGTCCCCGCGATCTCCTGGTAGGTGCTGGCGATGACGAAGTCCGACTTGTTCATGGCGATCATGTCCGCCGTGAACTGGAGGGAAAAGTTGTAGTCCTTCTCCATGTCCTTCCAGTAGAGGTCCGAAAAGAGGTATTTGGTCTTTTCCAGCGCGTGGGCGATGGTGCACTGGATCACGTCGAGCTGATCGGAGAGCAGGGTGGCCACCAGATTGCCGTCGGAATAATTGCCGATGATCAGATCGGGTTTGCCCTGAAACTCGCCGACCAGCTCCCGGCGGGAGTCGTAGGCGAACCGGTCCAGGTAGGGCCAGACGTGGAACCGGGAAATCCAGTGGCGCACCACGTTCATATCCCGGTCCTTGAAGGGCACCCGCAAAATGAAGCAGTTGACCGCGCCGAAAACCTTTTCGATGCGCTGGTCGCAGGTGGTGCCCTCGGCGTCGGGAATCTGACGGGTGAGGATGATGATCTTGGGGGACAGCTCGATGCCGGCCTCGTAAAACCGGTTGGCCAGATATTTTTCCAGGGCCCGCACCTGGTCCAGGATGTAGATGACCTGGCCGCCGGTGTCCGGCCGGCCCAGCACGTTTTCCTGCCCGAACCATCCGTGTGGAGAGATGACCGCGATCTTGGAGATCATGGGAATCCGGCCGATGAACTGCTCCAGGTTTTCCGGGTCCGGCTCGTTGAAGAGGTCTTGAAGCAGGCCCATGGTCTGCCGAATGCGGCCCACGTTCCGGCCCCACCCCTCCTCGAAGCCTTCCCGCTTCAGCCGTTCCCGCACGTCGTCCACCGGCCGGTCGTCGGGCTGGTCCCGCAGCCATCGGAGGGTGTCCTCCAGCGTTTCCCGAAATTGGCGCAGTTCGGTGTGGATGGACCCGTTGAGGAGGAGCTGATGGCCGTTGATCTTGTGAATCTGCATGAACTCGAACAGTTTGCGCCCCCACCGTTCCGGATTCTGGAACAGGGAGCTGGACAGGTGCTTGTTCATGTACCGAATGCCGTTGCCGATGTTCCGGGGGTCCCGCATGGAGGGGGAATAGTCGTAAAAGGGCATAAAATCCACCGTAAGCGGCGGCTTGCGGCGAACCTCCCGCTGTCCCTGGACGTAGATGTCCTTGTGCTTCAGGTAATCGCCCACGGCGATCTCTTCGATATACTCCCCGCTGGTGGTCATCCGGTAAAACCGGTATTTGGCGATGTCGTAGCGGTGCAGGAGGAGAATGAAATCCTCGATCAGAAACAACTCATGGACCCGGTCCAGGAACCGGGCCATGGAAGAATTCCGTTGAAAGTCCTCACCCAGCTCTTTCCGCCGGACGAATTCCCGAAAAGTGAGGAGAATGTCGTTTCGCAGCAAATACCGGGATTCCTGGTTGGTGACGATGAAGATGAAGTCTTTGAATTCATTGTGTTCCGTCTCGTCGATCAGCTCCGGCAGTCGGTTTTCCATGGTCGCTTCTCCGCTTTGGTTCCAATACCGTTCAATTTGGGATTTCAACGGGGCAATCGTGTCGGATTGACCAAGGGCGAATCCAATTCGCCCCTGCCATTTTCCCGGCAAAATGAACGGTAATGGCTTTAGTTCTCCGCGTTTCGGAGGAATTGGTAATGACGAAGGCCGTCCATGATGGCGGCCGCGCTGGGTTCGTTGGAGAAATAGATGCGGCGCTTGCCCCGCAGGGCGTCCAACTGGCCGTCATGGTTGCCGGCCACCACGCCCAGGGCGTTGGTCCGCAACATTTCCGCGTCGTTGCCGGAATCGCCGCAAACCATGATGTTCCCGATGGGAATTTCCCACTTGTAGCTGAGGTACTGCACCGCCTTGCCCTTGGAGGCTCGGAAGGGCAGAATGTCCAGGAACTGGCCGTCGGAATAAACCAGATTAAAGTGGCACCGCTTTTTGAGGAGCCGGTCGTGAAGCAGGGCCAGTCGGTCTTTTTCCGGAGCCATGTAGTAGCTGATTTTGTAGGGCCGCTGGAACTCCTCCTCCTGGTAGGACAGGAAATCGATGTCTTCCAGAGCCTTTTGAATTCGCTTGCGGTTCCATCGCTTGGAGATGTGGGCCTGCCACCCCTTGTCCGGGAAGGAGGCGTCGCCGTAGTACAGCTCGGTGCCCACCGAGGAGATAATCACGTCGGGGGGCTGCAGGTCGAACCGCCGAAAAACCTCCAGGGTCGATTCCACCGTGCGGCCCGTGGCCACGCCGAAACCGATGTGGTCCCAGTTCTCCCGCAGAATTCCCTTTAGCCGTTCCAGGGATTCCGGCGCGCCGAGGAGGGTGTTGTCGATGTCGGTGATGACCAGGTAATTGAGGTTGGTCAACCGGTCGCCCACCGGATTGTCCGCCGCCCGCCTGAAGATGGACGCCCCCTTTTTCTTTCCGTCCAGGAAATCGTCGATGGCGTCCAGATACTTGTCCACGTGGGCGTCCCAGGCGTAGTGCCGGTTTACGCCTTGGATGCCGTTGGCGGACAGCTCCTTCCACTTTTCCGGGTCCACAATAATCGACTTGATGGACTTGGCGATGTCGTCGGTTTTCACCGGGTCCACCAGCGCGCCGTTCTGGCAGTTGGCGATGATGTCCCGGGGGCCGCCGTCGTTGGTGGCCACGATGGGCACGCCGCAGGCCGATGCTTCGATGAGAGTCATGCCGAAGGGTTCGGTCAGCGCCACGTTGACGAACACCCCTTTTTTTTCTCCGACGATGCGGTACAGCTCCGGCACTTCGTAGGTGAAATCATGCTTTTTGGGGATGGCCATTTTGCCGTAAAGGTCGTATTTGTCCATCATCAGGAGCATTTCGGTGAGAACGTCCTTTTCGTTCTCCTCCATCTCCTTGATGTTTTTGCGAATGCCGGCGAACACCGCCAGGTTGGCGATGGCCTGAAGTTCCCGGTCCTTGCCGAAGGCCTCCACCAGACCGTTGATGTTCTTTCGCTTGTCCGCCCGGCACAGGGCCAGGACCAGCGGCTTTTCCGGGTTGATGAAAAAGCGGTTCATCTCCTCCAGCACCGAGGCGTGGGCCTGGATCGACTCTTCCACCTTGCGCGATTCCGGCAGCAGGTCGTGATAGTAGGGATAAAATTTTTCCAGGTTGATGCCCGGGGGGATGACGGCGAAGCGGTTGGCCAGTTTTTTGTTCTCGTACATCCCGTATTGCTTGTCGATCTCTTGGCGGGTGCTGGCGACGATGAGATCGGCGTTTTTGATGATCTCCTCTTCCACGCGGATCCGGGTGTCGATGTGGTATTTTTTGTTAATTTCCTCCTCCTTCATCCCGTCGTTCAACAGCTTTTGCTGTTTGGGCCGGCCCAGGGAATGGCCGGTAAAAACGAAGGGCGTGCCGAAATAGGCGGACAGCCAGATGCCCACGTAACCGGCGTCGGGGTAGTGGCCGTGGACGATGTCCGGGGTCAGCCCCTCCCGCTTGATGAATTTGATGGTCTTGTCGATGTATTCGTCCAGGTGGGGCCAGAGCAGCTCCTTGCGGATGTAGCGCTTGCCGCCGCACTGGATGCGGACGATGCGGAACTTTTCGTTGACCTCCTCCACCGGGACCTTGTAGTCGTCGGACACCCGCTTGTCGTCGATGAGCCGGGTGAACAGGTCCACCCGTTGCACGCTTTCGTGCTGGGAGAGGGCTTCGCCCAGCTCCACCACGTATTTCACCTGCCCGCCGGTGTCGGCGTCCCGTCCCAGCTCCATGTTGTGGTGGCGGACCAGGCCGTGAATGCTGAAGATCTGGAAATAGAGTCCCGTTTTCTCCTTGTCCTTTTTCATTCGTGGCCGTCCTCCCGAGTCCAGGTTCGGAGTTCTTCGTAAACGGAATCTTCTTCGGGAACGGCGCCCGAAATCTCGCACAGTCGAGCCGCGAATCGGTTGGCCCGGCGGATGATCCGCTTGGGGGGCCATCCTTGCAGGAATCCGGCGGCCAGCACGGCGGCGTAGGCGTCGCCGGCCCCCACCGTGTCCACCACCTCCACCGATTCGTTCGCCGATTCGGCGAAGCGGCCCTCAGGCGTGTAGAGCACGCCGCCCGCCGCGCCCCGGGTTCGGCAGACCCAGGGGATGTCGAACCGGTCTCGCAGAACGCCCACCGCCGCGTCGGCGTCCTCCGCCGAATCCAGATCAAACAGGGGGAGGATTTCGTCCAGCTCTTCGTCGCTGATTTTCAGCAAGTCGCAATGGCGCAGGCTTTCGGCGATCACTTCCCCGGAGTAGGCGTTTGGCCGCAGGTTGATGTCGTAGAAACAACGAGTTCCGGCCGGCCGGGCGTTCAGCAGGCGACGCAGGGCGTGGAACCCTTGTCGGGTTCGCTGAATCAGGGTCCCGTAGTAGATCATCCGGGGACCGCTGTTCACGGCCTTGGCCAGCCGGTCGGTAAATTCCAGATGGTCGTAGGCCACGTCCCGGACGATGTCGAATGTGGGCACGCCCTGGTCGTCCAAAGTTACGTTGACGTGCCCGGTGGGATGGTCCGGGTCGGTCTGCAGAAACTCGGGATCGAAGCCACGTCGCTCGACCACCGCGCGAATGGATTGACCGTCGGGGTCGTCCCCCACCCGGCTCACGAAAACCACGGGGAAGCCCGCGGCTCGAAGATGGGCGGCGAAATTGAAGGGCGCGCCGCCGAGGCGCTTGGTTTCCGGAAACACGTCGTAGAGGATTTCGCCAATGGCCAGGATCATGAACGTTCCTCCTTTCAAATCCCGTTTCGGGATCGGAGAGTTCGGTTTTGGAAGGCGAGCAAGTCCGGAAAAAAAGATGAGAGGCCGGGGCGGTCCCAAAGAATGAAACCGCAACCGTAACCTTGCAAAAATATCAAAACTTCTCACGAAAATCAAATCGGGAAAAATCGCGCCTGGTTCCGTCTTGACACCTCTTCCTTTGTTGGAACATATTTCGTTTACACCTTCTCCCAGACAAAGGAGCCGAGCCATGCGGATGCGAAGTTTTTCGATCTACGACATGATCGTTCGAAACGCCCGGATATCCGGCGGCGAAATCGCCGTTCGGGCGGAAACCGAAACCCGAACCTTTGCGGAGTTCCTGAGCGACGTGGACCGGCTGGCGGCCGGCCTGGTTCTCCGGGGCGTGGGCCGGGGCGACCGGTTGGCCATTTTGGCGCTGAACCATCCCGGCTTCCTCGCCCTCTTTGGCGCGGCCGCGGCCCTGGGCGCCGTGGTGGTCCCCATCAACTGGCGGCTGGCCGACGAGGAGATCGGCTACATCCTTTCGGACTGCGCCCCCAAGATGGTCTTCGCCGACGACGCCCACGCCGATCGGGTTCGCTCCGCCGCGCCGGAACGGGCGCTGCACCGGATTGAACAACTGCCAAACCTGTTTTACGAAGGCCCGCTGCCCCCGGGCGAGCCCGCCGGCGACGCCCCCTACTGCATCATTTACACGGCGGCCGTGGAAGGCAAGCCCCGGGGCGCGGTGCTGACCCACGAAAACCTGATTTCCGCCAACCTGCAAACCGTCGCAGCCATGGGCCTTTCCGGCCGGGACGCCTACCTGAACATGCTGCCCATGTTTCACATCACCGGCATCAATTTGGCCCTGGCGGTGATGCACGTGGGCGGCAAGAACGTGGTCGTCCAAAAATTCGACGAACGGCTGGCGGTGAAGAAAACCGTCGCCGAGGACGTGACCCTGTGGGGCGCGTTTCCCCCCATGCTGGCCCGCCTCAACGACGTGCTGGCCGACGGTTCGGCGAAAGTTCCCTCGCTTCGGTACGTTTTGGGACTGGACGGCCCCGACAACATCAAGCCCTTCGAAGAACGCACCAACGCCCAGTTCTGGATGCTTTACGGCCAGACGGAAACCAGCGGCATCGTCACGTTTGGCCCGGCCATGGAAAAGCCGGGTTCCGCCGGCCGGCAGGGGATGCTCGTCCGGTTTCGGCTGGTGGACGAAGGGGAAAACGAGGTTCCCCTGGGCGAAACCGGCGAGATCGTCGTGCAGGGGCCGCTGGTCTTCCAGGGCTTCTGGAACCAGCCGGAAACCAACCGCCACACCTTTCGCAACGGTTGGCACCACACCGGCGACTTGGGCGCGCTGGACGCGGACGGCTACCTGTTTTTCAAGGGCCGGAAGCCGGAGAAGGAGCTGATCAAGCCCGGCGGCGAAAACGTCTATCCGGCGGAGGTGGAGGCGGTCATCCTGGAACACCCGGACGTGTTGGAGGTTTCGGTGATCGGCGTGCCGGATTCCAAATTCGGGGAGGGCGTCAAGGCGGTCTGCGTGCTCCGCAAAGGCGCGAGCCTGACCCTGGAGGAACTGGCCGAGTTCGTTGCGTCCAAAATCGCCCGGTACAAAAAACCCCGTTACGCCGAGTTCGTCCCCGAGCTGCCCAAAACCGCCGTTGGAAAAATCGACCGGGAGAAGGTGAAGGCGGCGTTTGGGGGAAGTTGAATGCATGGGCTTGAACTATGCTCCGAGCCCATTTTTCCCAGAAGGAGGAATTCCATGATTGCAGATAAAATTTGGTCCCGGAATCTTTTCCCCGTTCTGCACGAAAACGAATAGCCCAAGGCGTTTCTTGTGGACGTGAAGTCGTTCGTAAAGATCGAACGCCTTTCGGATGACGTTTTTTGATCTGGAAGAGGAGCCGGAAGATCGCGCCTTGGCGGCCTCGGGAATTTTGAAGGAATGGATTGAGGAAGCCGAGCACCAGGGGCCTTCTCCCGATTGGCGAACGGAAATTGACAACCCATAACGTCGCTTTTGGCAGGGAGTTTTTGCGTTTCCTGAAGAAGTTGCGGAAACGGCGCCCCTCCTCGCAACGAGACACGAGGGAAGCGTTGGAGGATTTGCTCGAAAATCCCGAATTGGGGATTTTAATTCGTGAAGGGGATGGGGTACGCAAATACCGAGTGAGAAGCTCCGATTTGTAACGGGGAAAAAAGCGGTAGTTTCCGGCTTGTTTATCAAGCGAACGAGGAGAAAAATCTCGTCATCCCCGATTGTTCTTTACGCCAAATCGGACCGTGAAACCATTTTCACGAAGAAAGTTTTGGAAATTTTTAAGAAACGCGAAGGGGAGATTGGAGATGGTTCGCCGGCCGGGCGGCCTGCACCCGGGCCGCGGCCGACGGCTGCCTGCCGCCGGACAGCGGCCGCGTCCAGGAGGCGGACGACGACTATCTGAACCACAAAACGGCGCGCGGCGCCCTTTCCCGGATGAAGGCCGCCGGGCCGGGCGACGGAATTTCCGGCCGGGACCTCCAGGAGATCAAAAAACTGCCGAAGCGCGGCCGCCACAAGCTGGACCGGGAGGCCATCCGCCGGATGATGGACGAGTGACGGCTCGCCGCCGCGGAACCGCTCCGCACCCGGGCCGAAGCGGGGGCGTCCCCGGCCCATTTCGACGGCGTTCCCTGCGCCACGCCGGTGGCGGTGGGGAAAAACCTGAACCGCGCCTTTTACGGGGCGGGGAACATTTTGGGCTCGGCGTTCAGCCTGTTGCGATGCGTCGTGAACGGCCCGTCCCGGCCCGTGGCCTACTCCGGCGACATCGGCCGGTTCGGCAAGCCGATTTTGCGGGACCCCCCGGCTGGATTTTCCCGGAGCGGACCGGGACGTCGATCCGCCGGCAATGGAGAGCGCCTGTGGCGACCGGCTGCACGAGCCGGTGGCCGACCTGCGAAAGCGGCCGGCGGAGATCGTCCGGGAGACCGCCGACCGGGGCGGCACGGCGCCGATTTCCTCCTTCGCCTGCGGCCGCGCCCAGGGGCCGATTTATCCGCTGGATCAGCTCCAAAACGCCGGGGCGTTCTTCGGATTCCAGTCTGCATCGACAGCCCGCTGGCCATCCGGATCACCGAGGCGTTCGGCGAGCGACCGGAGGTCTACGACCGGGACACCCGCGTTGATTTTCTGGAAAAGGGGGAGAACCCGTTTCGTTTCGGCCAGTTGAATTTTTCCCAGACGGCGGAGGATTCCATCGCGATGATGAAGGAAGATCGGCCCCGCATCGTGCCGGCCTCTTCGGGCATTTGCGAGACCGGGCGGATTCTGCACCATCCGCGGCGCAAAATTCACGATCCCAAAAACGCCATTCTCGTGGCGGGCTACATGGCGGAAAATGCCCTGGGCCGCCGGATTTTGGACCAGGGAGCCGCCCGGGAAGCGGCGGGCCGGCCCGATCCGCCGCCGACGATGAAATTGTTGAACAAGGAATATCCCCTCCGCGCCCATGTCGCCAAGCTGGTCGGTTTTTTCCGCCCACGCGGACCGAGACGAAATGCTGCGCTATCTCCGGAAGAGCAATCCGCGGATCAAGCGCGTTGCTCTTGTCCACGACGAGCCGGGGCGGATCGATCCCTTCGCCGAACGGCTGCGGGGGGGGAAGGATGCGAGGCGAAGGCGTCCGAGCGGGGGAATCTGATTCGGGCGGGGCGGGTTCATGGGAATTGTTCTCCGCGGGGGGCGGGGCGCCCGCAAGGGGCGTCCCTGCCAAACCTTTCCGAAAATCAACCCGATATGCCATTCTCAGGGGCAACCCTTGCGGTTGCTCTATCGGCCATCGCGATTCGGCCGTTTCGGATTTCAGTCGGATTTGGTCTTAGCGGGGACTGTGGCGCCCGGAAGGAGCCTCCCTACAAAACCGTGCCGAAAACCAGCCCGATATGCCATTGGTAGGGGCAACTCCTTGCGGTTGCCCTTTGCCATGCGGAGATCCGAGACGACCCATTTTTTTTCAACCCAAAACATGTATCCGGAGGACCCATGCAAATTCCCGATATCGACCCAAACATCGAAATCCGCCTGCGCCCCATCGGCGTTGTCCACACGCCGTTTAAAACCCCGGAGGGCACGCCCATCCAGCCGCCGGGCGGGGCGGATGCGGAAGGGGAGATCGTTCTGTTTCCGGAATACGCCCCGGGGCTGGCCGATTTGGACGGCTTCTCCCACCTGATTCTGCTGTACCATTGCCACAAATGCGGCCCGCCCCCCGCGGGGTTGAAGGTGACGCCGTTCCTGGACCAAACCGAGCGCGGCCTGTTCGCCACCCGGGCGCCGTCCCGGCCCAATCCGGTGGGGCTTTCCATCGTGCGGCTGGTGGCGGTGGAGGAAAACCGGGTCCGCATCCGCGAGGTGGACATCGTGGACGGCACGCCGCTGATCGACGTCAAACCCTACGTGCCCAAATTCGACCGGCGGGAGGAGGTGCGCGCCGGCTGGCTGGAAAGCCGGGCGGAGGCGACGGAGGGGGCGGCGGACGACGGGCGGTTTTCGGGGAAGCCTTGATTTCTATTTTGGGGGGGCAAACCAATAATTTGGATCGTTCCCTTCGGTCGCGGCGGCCGGACCGCCCCGGCTGTCGCCTGGAAATCCTCGCGCAGCGGCCGCGTCCAGTTGTCGGCGAGGTTTGCCCATCTTTCGCGGAGCAGTTGGGCGCCCGGATATATCGCCGTATCGGCGAAGTCCAGCTTCCAGAACGACCCGGGAGTTTTCACCCGCATGTTTGCGTCACGGCGTATCGCGCTTTCGATCGCCCCCGGAACCGATGGGGCGTTTCATCGCCCGGTTCGCGGCGCGGCGCATCCGGTCCCTGTTCGCCACGAAATAACTTTTCAGCTTTTTCATGATTTTGCCGTCGGACTTGACCTTCGGAACCGACTTGACTTCGTCCACGATCCCGTCGATTTCGCCCGAGAAGAGAAGACCCTTGAAGCGCTCGAAATCGACCGTCCGAAGCTTCTTCCTGGAAAGGGTTTCACGCGTCTTTTTCAGGTTCCGCCGGTCTTGATCATGCTTTGGGCCATTCATCGCCGCAGAGTGGCAACGGAATATCGTCAGGGATTCCAACCCCGGGATGGGTGGCCGAAACGATGATCAAGGCCGTTCCGCTTCGCGTGGGTCCAGTCGATAATTCCGGCGATTTTCAGGCCGGCCCCGCCCGTTTTCCCGAGCAGGATCGGGACGCGCCCCCATATCCATGGAGCGCCGTCTCCGACGAGGACGACTTCGGACGCCTCGTCCACGCGCAGGCGGGAAAGACGGGCTTCGAGCAGCTCCAGAAACGCGTCGAGCCTGGCCGTCGTCCCGTCCACGAAGGGGCGAGGTCCTTGACGATCTCGCCCTTTTCGTCGATCGCGTAAACGCCGGAGCGCTTCGGCTCGACCCGGTCCGCATGAAAGCCCCGCGGTTTGGCGCCGGCGGGCGGTGGGGCCTCTTTTGTTCTTCCGGCCTCTTGCGCGTCCGCCGTCCACGGCGGGCAGAACGCGCCGGTTTTCGAGAGCCGAGGCATCTCCGGATTCCGGAAGCCGTTCAACCCGGGAACATGGATCGAGAGGGCCCGGCTTCGCCGTCATTTTTCGGAGCTTGTTCGGGCTCAGCCCGATCCCCTCCCGCTCGGGAATTCGACCGGCCGTCTTGAACGAAGGCGTCGGGACGGCCAACTCGACGGCGCGGAAGGGAAGCGCGGTTCGACCTTGCGGACAAAACCCACGAGCGAATATTTTTTTGGGCAAAATCTAAATTATTGGTTTGCACCCTTGGCAAACCCCGTCGGGATTTTGCCCACCATGCCATGCTGAAGGCGGAAACACGAACGGAAAACCGGGCGGTCCGGGAAGGCCGCCCGCGAAGCCATCATCCAAACAACGCCCCGTACACCTGATTCCCCACAATCCCGTCCACCATCAGCCCCTTGTCTCGCTGGAACTGCACCACGATTCGGCGGGTGTGAGGGCCGAAGACGCCATCTGCGGAGATTCGGTATCCCGCCCGCGCCAACGCCGCCTGGACCTCGCGCACGTCTTCGCCGCGCATGTAGGGCGTGGTCAGCCGCAGCATTCGCCGGGGCGTTCCCCCCGCGTCCGTTTCATCCGGCGGAAATTGAAGCGGATGCTGCTCAAAAGCCGCCTCGGTGGGGCAGGCCAGTTGGGGAATCTGCCAAAATCCGTAACGTTTCAAGGAATCGCGGACGCGTTCCAGCAGGTTCCGCCGGCTGATGTTGCCGCCGGTTTCCCGCATGTGCTTGCAGAAAAAGTAGGAAAAAGCTCCGTAATAGACCCCATGAAAGGGGGCGTCGGCAGCCTCCTGGTTGGCCATGGCGCCGGACCAGAGCACATGGTTCTGGGTGCTGCGCACCCCGGAACGGTTCGCCGTCATGAAGCCCCGGGGCGCGCCCAGCGCCATTTCCTCGCCCTCCGCCCGCATCTCGATGTCCAGCGGCGGCGGCAGAAAGCGGCTCGACACCGGGTTTTCCGGCCCCAGCTCCTGGGGACGTCCCAAATCCGCGGAACGGGTGGCGGTGCCGGAGTGGCAACTGTCCAGAAAAACCTCCAGATGCGCCCCTTCCGGCACCCGGCGGAAAATCCGGTCCAGATCGTCGTCCAAAATGAAGGTTCCGTCCCAGTCCATGTCGTGGGGGCACAGAAGCTCGTCCAGCCCGTCTTCCAGTTCGTCGCCGTCGCGGTCCCGAATCTGAGAGCCGTGGCCGGAAAAATGGAAAACCATGAAATCGCCGGGCTCGGCCACGTCCACCATGAACTCCAGTCGGTGCAGGATGCCGGCCTTGGTGGCCCGGTCGTCGAAGACCACCCGGATGTCGTTGTTGGTGAAGCCCAGATGGGTTTTCAGAATGGTGCGCATGTTCAGCACGTCGTTCTTGCAGCCCCGAAGATCGCCGATGCCCTTGTAATCGTTGATGCCCACCAGCAGTGCGCGCCTCGCCATGGCCTTCTCCTTTCGCTGTTCCCGGATCGGCTGGACGGTCCCTTCCGGGCGGTATCCAAGGATTTTCCCGCTGGAAAAACGCGGAACGTTGTGTTAGATCGTGCAGGTGACGCGGAAAGCTTGGTCAATCGTCCCGAGCGGCCGCCGGCGGATTTCGCTCGGCGGAAGGATGACAAGCCGGTTTTTGGTCTTATGGTATTTGGGTCGCGCCCGGCGAGCCCAACTCCGAAGTTGGCGGAATTTCGAATTTGTTTCGGCGCTTCGGGGGTTGCGGAAACGCCGTGAAGTGGATGGCCGGGATTCCAATCGGGACGGGTTTTGAGAAGAATTAAACTTTTCCCAAACGGCAATCCGGTACGAAAATAGCGGAATTCGCGGTCCCGAAGCTGGATGGAAGAACGGGATGATTGGGTGGCGCGCCCGGCAGGATTCGAACCTGCGGCCTACGGATTAGAAGTCCGTTGCTCTATCCAGCTGAGCTACGGGCGCGCAAGGGCTTTGTTTTTACCAGATGTCCTTTTCGTTGTCCAACGGAAATCGCCGTTTTCCACGCCTCTCCTTGAAATCCCCATCCGCTTCATGATAATGTAGTTTTTTCGTTTTATCCCATACCCCCCACGTTTACATTCCATGACGGATCAGCCATGACAAATAAGGAAGACCGGAAGGATCAGACCCCCGAAGGGGCGGACGCCAAAAACGAGGCGGAAAGCGGCCTGCGGGGAAAGGTGATTGACAACCGGAAGGCCGGCGGCGCCGGCGTTTCCGCGGACAAATCCCTGGTCAAGTTCGATCCCCTCCAGCGATATCTCGCCGAGGTCAGCCGCTACCGGTTGCTCACCCGGGAGGAGGAGCGGGAGCTGGCCATGCGCGTCCGCGAGGAAGGCGACACCGAGGCGGCCTACACCCTGGTGACCTCCAACCTTCGGCTGGTGGTGAAAATCGCGCTGGAATTCCAGCGGGTCTGGATGCAGAACTTGCTGGATCTCATCCAGGAGGGCAACATCGGCCTCATGCAGGCGGTCAAGAAATTCGACCCATACAAAAACGTCAAATTCAGCTACTACGCCTCTTTTTGGATCAAGGCCTACATTCTCAAGTTTATCATGGACAACTGGCGACTGGTGAAGATCGGAACCACCCAGGGCCAACGCAAGCTTTTTTTCAAGCTTAAAAAGGAAAAGCAGAAGCTCATCGACCAGGGGTTCGACCCCAAGCCCAAGCTGCTCTCCCAAAAGCTGGGCGTCTCCGAGCGGGAAATCATCGACATGGACCAGCGGCTGGACGGCTGGGACGTGTCTCTGGACGCGCCGCTCAAGGAGGACTCGGACACCGAGCGAATCGATTTTCTGAGCACCGAAGCCGAATCGGCCGAAGACCGGGTGGCCAAAAAAGAGATGGACGTGCTGCTGCATCAGAAGATCGCCGAGTTCAAGAAAAAGCTGACCGACCGGGAGCTGGAAATCTTCGACTCCCGGATCTTCTCGGACAGTCCGGTCACGCTTCAGGAAATCGGCGACCGGTACGGCATTTCCCGGGAGCGGGTCCGCCAGGTGGAAAAAAACGTTGTCAAAAAAATGCGGGAATTTTTCAAGCGTGAAATTATCGACTTCGAGGCCTACACCGACGGCGCCGCCGTCTCCTGACCCGGGAATTTCCCTCCCGGCCTTTCTCTTCCGGACCGGCGCGACATGATGCCACATGCGCGAAAGGTCGCCGTCCTTCCGTTGCTGATGGGCGTCCTCCACTTGTTTCTTGGCTGCGCCGGCCCGGAGGAAGCCGGACCAAAGCCCAAGCCGGGCTACGTGAGCTATTTTCCCACGTCGGAGAACGGGGATCGGTACTTTTTCTATTCCCTGGCCCAGCTGGCCTTGCGCGACGGAAAGATGCCCGAGGCCGTGGCCGCCATGGAAAATGCCGTTGAGATGGATCCCAACTCCCTGTTTTTAAAGCGGGAGCTGGTGAATCTCTACCTGCGCCAACGGGAGCCGGAAAAGGCCGTCGTCTTGCTGGAGCGGTTGCTGGATCGCACCCCGGAAAACGTGGAGGCCCTGGTCCTGTACGGCAAGCTCCAGCAGGGGCTGGACGACGCCGACGCGGCCCGGACCGCCTTCGAGCAGGCGCTGGCCGCCGACCCGGACCAGCGGGAGATTTACCTGCGGCTGGGCGGCCTGTACATGGAGGCCGAAGAGCTGGACGCCGCCTACCGGGTCTACGATGAGCTGGTGAACCGGTTCCCGGACGCCTACGGCGGCTATTTCTTTTTGGGACGGATCGAGGCGGAACGGGGCCGGCTGGACCGGGCCGAGGAAATGTTCCAAAAAGCGCTGGAGATGGAGCCCGACCTGGAGGAATCCCGCTTTGCCCTGATCGATATTTACGAACGCCGGGGCGAGGCGGAAAAGGCGATGGCGGCCTACCAGAAGTTGCTGGCCGACAACCCGGACAACGTTCGGGCCAAACTGGGTCTGGCCTACCACCACTACAACCAGGGGCGCACCCGCTCCGCCGCCGAAATCTTGGCGGAACTGGGTCGGGAAAGCGGCGAAAACCCGGAGATCGTCCGGGCGGTGGTGGAGCATTACATCGAGCGGAAAAACTTCGAGGCGGCCGTGATCCTTTTGGAAGGCCTCCTGAAGGGCGCGCCGGGCAATTCCGAGTTGCATTACATCGCCGGCGTGGCGGCGGACGGCATCGAGGACGCCGAGATGGTCATTCGCCATTTCCGCGCGGTGGGGCCGGAATCCCGCTTTTTCGAAAGCGCGGTGGTGCACGTCGCCTTTCTCCTGCAAGAGCGGGAACAGATGCGGGAGGGCATTGAATTTCTGGAATCGGCCATCGCCCAGGCCCCGGAAAACGAGGAATTCCTGATCTACCTGGCCTCCTTTTACGAAGAGGTGGAGGATTTCGAAGCGGCGGTGGAAACCCTCAATCGGGCCCTGGAGATCGAACCCGACAGCGTCCGCATCCGGTTCCGGCTCGGGGTGGTCTACGACCAGTGGGACCGGAAGACCGACTCCATCGAGATGATGAAAACCGTCATCGACATGGACCCCAAAAACGCCAACGCCCTCAACTACCTGGGATACACCTACGCCGACATGGGCATTCGGCTGGACGAGGCCGAACGGCTCATCCGGGAGGCGCTGAAATACAAGCCCGACGACGGCTACATCATCGACAGCCTGGGCTGGGTCTTTTACCGGCGAGGCGACTATGAAACCGCGCTGGTCCACCTTCTGCGGGCCACCGAGCTTGCGCCCGACGATCCCGTGATTCTGGAGCACGTCGGCGACGCCTACCACAAGCTGGACGAACCGGAAAAGGCGCTGGAATACTATCGCCGCAGCCTGGAAAAACGGGACCCGGAAGAGGACGCCGGGGACATTCGCAAGCTGCGGGAAAAAATGCGGGCCCTGGAACCGGCGGAATTATGAATCGCGCCGGTTCCGCGGCCATGCTTTGGCTCTTGCTGGCCGGTCTGACCGGCTGCGCGGCCTTGCGTCCGCCCCCGCCGCCCACCGTCGAGGCCGAGGCCGCCTGGGCGGCGGTCCGGGATTTCAACCAGGGGATTCGAACCCTCAAGGGGTCCGGGACCGCGGAGCTGATCCGGGACGAAACGCGGCAGGTGGGGCGCGCCGTCTGGGTGGGCAAGGCGCCGGCCCATCTGCGGGTCAGCCTGCTGGACCCGGTGGGACGGCCCATTTCCACCCTGGTGACCGACGGCGAAATTCTGGCCGCCCGGCCGGGGCCGGAAAACAACGGCTTTCGGGTCCATTCCCCCAATCCCAGCCTCAAATCGGCGCTGGGCATTCCCATCCGCGCCCGGGAGGCCATCCGGTTGCTGGCGGGACGGGTTCCCGCGGTCGCCCCGCGCGGGATCGTTTTGGAAGGCGACCGGCTGATCCTGACCGACCGCTGGAACCGGCGCATCCTGGCCGTGGAGCTGGACGCGGAGGGCGAGCGTCCGGTGGCGGTGGAACGATATGCCTCCGGAGAACGCCAATATCGCGCGGTGCTGAAAACCGGCGAAGCCGGGCCGGAGGGAATTCGAACCTTGGATCGCCTGACCCTTCTCTCCGCCGACGAATCGGCCCGTTTCGACCTCCGGGTGGACCGATTCTGGACCAACCAGAGCCTGCCGTCCCGGGCCTTCGCGCTGGAAGCGCCCGAGTAGTCCCCTCCGTTTCACGCCAATCCCGCCTTCCCTCCGATTTGGGCCGGACCGCGGCCTCGTCGGCCTCGCGCGGTGGCGGCTGTAAACCATCGCCGGTTGCCAAGTCCAAGGGGCGGATATGGACATTCAAACTCTCCTCATTTCCCTGATCTGCATCGAATTTTCCAACACGGCAATCATGGGGACGATTTACTGGACCGGCCGCACCTATCCCGGATTCGGCAATTGGATAACCGCGCCGGCATGCGCGACCCTCGGCTTCGGGTTGCTGGCGGTCCAGCCGCACCTTCCGCCATGGGCCGGCATTGTATTGCCCAATTACCTGTTCGTTTGCTCCTTGTTGCTCAATTGTCGCGGCGTACTTGCCTTTCGGGACCGTTCCGCGGTCCGGGGGTGGGAAATGGCGTTTTCGGTCCTGGTTGTGGGGGTTTTTTGGTATTTTACCTACGTCCAGCCCGACATGAACGCCCGAATTGTGGCCATTTCGCTTTTTATTGTCGGCTTTTCGTCGTGGTCCGTCCAATTGCTGTGGACGCGCCGCCCCCCTTTCTTCGGCGCAGGGGACATGGTCATGACGGCCGGGCTTGGAGTCCTGTTTGGCGTCAGCGCGGCGCGGACCCTTCACACCCTATTCTTTGGATCGTCGTCTTCCGCTTTTTTGTCCGTTTCCGGGTTCCATGCCGTTTCCCTCCTGCTCTTCATCTTGGGAATTCTCCTGATAAGCCTGAGCCGAATTGTCATGACGGCCCAACGAATCGAACACGAATTTCACCAGCTCGGCGAACGGCTCGAACTGGCGTTGGAGGCCGGGGGCATCGGGCTGTACGCCGCCAATTTGCGCACCGGGGAAACCTTTACCGACGAGCGACATCGGCGCCTTGTCGGGGAATTGCCGCCCGATGTGGAATTGGGCGTGGAAAGCTGGATGGAGCGCATGCACCCGGAGGATCGGGAAACCATGAACCAACGCTACGCCCAGATCGCCAGCGGAAGGCTTACCCCCTACGAATCGGAATACCGACTTCGCTCCGCGTCGGGAGACTGGATATGGATTCTCGACCGCGGCCGAAGCTTCGAGCCCGACCCGGCCGGGCGGCCCGGACGGATCACCGGCACCGTCATCGACATTACCGCCCGAAAACGGATGGAGGAGGAGCTGTTGCTGCGACTGGAGGAAATCCAGCGCCACGACGCCCAAATGGCGGCCCTCAACCGCATGAACGAGCGGCTTCTGGCCTGCGAATCTCCGTCGGCGGCCTACGAGGTCATCACCGAGGAGGCCGGGGTGTTGCTGGCCCCCTGGAGCGGCAGGCTGGGGATTCCGGGCCAAAAAACCGGGAGTTTTCAAACCGCGGCGGTTTGGGGCGACCCGGCCCATGCGGCGCCGGCCTGCTTTTTCGGGCGGTTCTGCCCCGCCCTGGCCGAACGGGCCGCCGGCCCCGGCTTGGAACTGGCGTCGGCCTTGGCCGCGCCTTGTCCGGAGACACCCGAGACCGACGCGTCGAACGCCGTCCGCTGCCTGCATTTGTCGGTTCGGGGACGACCGCTGGGCATACTGGTATTGGCCGCCCCGAAGGCCGACGGGGGGCCCGACTTCGAGGAACGTTCTCCGCTGATCGCCGCGGTGGTCGAGTCGATCACCCTGGCGCTGGCCAACCTGGAGCTGGTGGACGCCCTGCGAACGGAGGCGGAACGTGCGGCCCAGGCCAGCGTGGCCAAAAGCGAATTTCTGGCCCACATGAGCCACGAAATCCGGACGCCGCTCAACGGAATCATCGGCATGACCGGCCTGCTGATGGACATGGAACTCAACGACGAACAACGGAGATGCGCCCAAATCCTTCGGACCAGCGGGGAATCCCTGCTGGACATCATCAACGACATCCTGGATTTCTCCAAAATCGAAGCCGGAAAGCTGGAGCTGGAGGAGCTGGATTTCGATTTGACCGGTCTCATGGACGACCTGGGCGGTTCTCTTTCGCCGCGGGCGGAGGAAAAGGGGCTGGAGTTGCTCTGCGCCGTTGACCCGGAGGCGCCCACCCGGCTCCGGGGCGACCCGGGCCGTCTTCGCCAGATCCTGGCCAATTTGGCCGTAAACGCCGTCAAATTCACCCTGGCGGGGGAGGTGGTCATCCTGGGCTGGGCGGTGGAGGAAACCGGGGAGGATGTTCTGCTTCGGTTTTCCGTTCGGGACACCGGCATCGGAATTCCGGCGGATCGGCTGGACCTGCTGTTCGACGAGTTTCAACAGGCGGACGCCTCCGTCAACCGAAAATACGGGGGCACCGGCCTTGGTCTGGCCATTTCCCGGCGGCTGGTTCATCAAATGGGCGGCCGCATCGGAGTGGAAAGCGCGGTGGGGGAGGGGAGCGAATTCTGGTTCACCGTCCGGCTGAAAAAAGGGGACCCGGCGGCCCGACGGGAGGAAGAGCGAACCGCCGATCTTTCGGGCGCGCGCGTGCTGGTCGTGGCCAATCACCCCGCGGGCCGGACCCTGCTGACCCGGCGGCTTGCCGCCTGGAACATGCGTCCGGAGGAAACCGAAAGCGGGGCCGAGGCGCTGACGCGGCTGCGCCGCGCCCGAAGGGAGAAGGATCCCTTCGCCATGGCGATCATCGACCGGCGGATGGAGGACATGGACGGGGAAACCCTGGGCCGGGCCATCCAGTCCGATCCGGAGCTGGCCGCAACCCGGATGGTGTTGCTGACCCAATTGGGGAGCCGGGGGGAGGCCCGACGCTTCCAGGATATCGGCTTCGCGGCCTATGCCGCCAAACCCATCCGCACCGATGAATTCAAGTCGGTGCTCTCCATGGCCATGGGGACCCCGCCTTGCCGGGAAAACGCTCCCCGCGCCATCGTGACCCGCCACGCGGTCCGGGACGCCCGGGATCCAACGGACGCGCCGCCTCCCCGGATTCTCCTGGTGGAGGACAACGCCATCAATCAACAAGTGGCCCTGGGCCTGCTGGAAAAGATGGGATTGGCCGCGGAGATCGCCGCCAACGGCCGGGAAGCCCTCGGGGCACTGGCCGCCGATTCCTACGACCTGGTGCTGATGGACATTCAAATGCCGGAAATGGACGGACTGGAGGCGGCCCGGCGCATCCGAGGACCGGCTTCTCCCGCGCGCAACCCGAAGATTCCGATCATCGCCATGACCGCCCACGCGGTCCAGGGGGACCGGGAAGCCTGCTTCGCCGCGGGCATGAACGCCTACCTGGCCAAACCGATCGATTCCCGCACCTTTCGGGCGACCCTGGCCCAATGGCTGCCGTTGCCGCCAGAAGAAGCGCCGCCGAAAGATTCCCGGCCCCGTCCGAAAGGGAAGGCGCCGGCGTCCCCACCGGACGCCCCCATCGTCTGGAACCGGGCCGCCATGCTGGACCGGTTGATGGGAAACGAAATCATGGCCGAACGGTTGCGGAAGCTTTACCTGGCGGAAATGCCGGAACGGCTGCGGGCGCTGGCTTCCGCCCTGGCCTCCGAGAACGGCCGCTCGGCCACCGATATTGTCCACTCCATCAAAGGGGCCTCGGCCCAGATGGGCGCCGAACGGATGGCGTCCCTGGCCCGGGAAATCGAGGAGGCTTCCGCGGACGGCCGCTCGTCCGACGCCGAGGCAAAGCTGGCCGACCTGGTCAAGGCCTTTGCCGCCGTCCAGCGGGCGATGTCCTCCCAAAGGGGATGACCCGACCTCGTTTCCCGCGATTTCTTTGCGGGAACCCGGCGGTTTATGGTATGAAGTGGCCATGAGAGAGCGACGGGTCATCGCATTGGAACGGCGGCTTCGGAAATGCCGAAACGTCCACACCATCGGCATCCGCACCCATTTCTGCGACTACTCCCCGGAGGAGACCAAACTGATCCGGAAGGCGCGGAAAATCTACTATCCGACCACTTTCTACGCAGACCTCTTCGACGCCATGGGCAAGCCGACCTTCCCGAGTTTTCACAGCTACTGCTGCGCCCAGGACAAGATCAAACAGAACACCTTGTTTGAACTCCTGGACATTCCCCGTCCCCGAACCCGGGTCTTTTTCGGAAAACGATGGCGGGACAAGGCGCTGTCTCAATTCGACTTTCCCTTCGTGGCCAAGGTGCCCCGGGGGTCGGCCCTGGGGCGGGGCGTTTTCCTCGTCCGGAGCCCGGCGGACCTCGACGCCTACCGCGACCAGGTTTCCACCGCCGCCTATCTCCAGGAATATTTGCCCGCCGACCGGGACATCCGGGTGGTGGTCATCGGCGGCGAGCCGGTGCTGGCCTACTGGCGAATCGCCCCGCCGGGGGACTTTCGGTCCAATGTCGGGGCGGGCGGGCGGATTTCCACCAAACCGGTTCCCCCCGAAGCGGTGGAGCTGGCGGTCCACACCGCCCGGGCCTGCCGCTGGGACGACGTGGGCGTGGACGTCCTGCTCCACGCCGGCCGCTTCTACGTGCTGGAAGGCAACATGAAATACGGCCGCCAGGGCTTCGCCGCCGCCGGCATGGATTACCACAAAGTCATGGAAGCGTTGATCGCCGACGAGCGGATTTAGCCTCTCGTTCCCCGGCTCCGGCCTGGGAACGCCTTCCGGGAGGCTCTGCCTCCCGTGCCTCCCGACCCGTTGGAATCGATAGAGCCGGATTCGTCCCCCCGTTTCGTCACACCGATTCCGCCCACAACCGCTCGAATCCCAAACTGGCCACCGCGAAGGTTTTCAGCCGCAAATTCCCGTGCTTTTTCTCGATCTCGGCGGCGTAACGGCGGGCCTGCGCCTTGGCTTCGTCCATTTTTGTCCGCATGGCCGGCAGGGCTTGAATTTCCTCCGGCGAAAGATCGCGGGCTTCTTCTCCCGTCACGTTCGCTTCGGCCAATGTCACAAATTTAAATTCGATCAGCACGTCCAGCAGGGCGTATTTCCGCATGTCCGGGCGGACGATCATGGTGAGGTCGGCGTAGCCCCGGCGGGTTTCCCGCTCGGAATCCATGACGAAGCGGATGTCGTCGTAGAGCAGGGTGAGGAAGGCGGTCTTCACGGTGAGTTCGTTGGCCCAGCGGTAGTCCCGGTTTCGGAACACCTGGAAATAGCGGGTTTCCACGAATTCGGCGAGCGGGCCGATGTCGCCTTTGGTGAAGACCTTTTCCGCCGCGTTGCGGCCGTCGTCCCGGACTCCGGGATCGGGAATGAGAAACCGGGCGATGCCGTTGACGTACATCCCCCGGACCACCAGATTGGGCACGCGCAATTCCAATTGGCCTTCCGCCGTCATCCCCGTGACGCTGAGGACGCCGAAATAATAGAGAAACGAGACCGCGAAGTCGTGGGTTTTGGCCGCTTCGTTCAACATTTCCGCCACCCCGAACCGCTTGGAGATTCCGGTGATCGTCACCGGTTCGGCGTCCCGGACGATGTCCAGCAGGAGCTGGCGGCCCCGGGGCAGTCCGGCCGCGAATTCCAGCTTGGCCTCGTCGGTGGCCAAATTGGCGTCCAGCATTTGGCGGGGGTATTCGCCTTGTTTTTGGTAGTGCTTGAAGAAGTACAGGATCATGGTGGGGTTGTAGATTCTTTCGCCGGGAAGTGGTCCGAAGGTGTAGCCGTTGTAGTAGGTCCGGAGCATGTCCATGGTCGATTCCGGATCGGGAAGGTCCGATTCCCGTTGGAGTTCCTGGAATATCGTCCGGATTTCCGGCTCGGTGAACCCGCAGAGATCGTTGAATTGGCGATCGAGGTAAATGTCCTCCGCGATATTGAACCCGGAGGTGATGTCCGTCATGACCACCGGGGAAACGCCGGTGATGAACATCCGTTCGAGAAGTCCCTCGCCCGCGGCCGATTTCAACGATTTGAACAGCGTCTTCAGCGGTCCCTTCTCGTGAACCAGGGCGTTGTATTCGTCCCGGGAATTCCGGATGCCGGACATGATCTCGTTGGCGAAATTGTCGTATTCGTCGATGAAGAGATGGAACGGGTGGCCCATGGCGTAAACGGCGTCCAGGATCGAGAAGAAAGAGGCCATCCCGTTGTCGTTGTCGATGCGGATTTCCGGAAGATCGAAACGTCGTTTGTAGTACATGGCGAAGGATCGGGCGCGGATGTTCAGGTGATCGGACAGGGAGCGGGCGATGTCCTCCGCCGTGCCGGTGGGGTCCACGCAGGAGAAGTCCCAGCGGAGGCAGAAATACCGATTCCGCTCCTGGGTCGGGTTTTTCCCGATGGCCAGCCCGCCGAAGAGTTCCTCGAAACGGTCTTGGAACGCGATGTCGTAGTAGTGCCGGAGCGTCGAGAGCCAGAGGCTTTTGCCGAACCGGCGGGGGCGGATGAAGAGCAGGTTTTTTCCGGTTTCCTCCACGAGGGGAATCCGGTCGGTTCGGTCCTGGTAGAAATAATCCTCGGTGGCGATGGTTTCGAAATGGCTGATGCCGTAGGGGAATTTCATGGGGCGTCCTCCGGGGAGGGTGTTTTTTTCGTTTCGGCGAGGGGGGCGCGATGGGGCGATCAGCCCTTCTCGATTTTTTCCTGAAGTTCCTTCAGCAATTTTTCCGAGTTTTGGGTGTCGGGGTGGGCGGGGCCGAGTTTTTCCTTGCGCGAGCTGTAGGCTTGTTGGGCGAGCTCCAACGCAGGCACCAATTCGCCCATATCTTTCAGCACTATGACGAGGTTGGATTGAAAGGTTGGTATGTTCGGATGCCCCGGCGGCAGGTTTTCTTCGAGGGAATGAAGCGCCTGTTCGTACAGTTCCCGCGCCAACGCCAACTCGCCCAAAGCTTTTAGCACCAGCGCAAGGTTGTTTTGGCAGATGGCAATGGAGGGATGGCCCGGAGGGAAATTCGCTTCGTCGGATTTCAGGGCCTTTTCGAACAGTTCCCGCGCCAGCGCCAACTCGCCTAAATCTTGCAGCACCGTGGCGAGGTTGGATTGAAGGGTTGCTACGCTCGGATGTTCCGGCGGTAAAATTCCTTCGAGAGAACGAAGCGCCTTTTCGTACATTTCCCACGCTGGCTTCAACTCGCCCAAATTTTGCAGCACCATGGCAAGGTTTGATTGAAGGATTGCTACGTTCGGATGTCCCGACGGCAGGTTTTCTTCGAGGGAATGAAGCGCCTGTTCGAACAGTTCCCGTGCTGGCATCAACTCGCCCAAATCTTTCAGCACCGTAGCGAGGTTGTTTTGGCAGCGAGTAATGGACGGATGGCCCGGCGGAAAACTCGTTTCGTCGGATTTCAGGGCCTTTCCCAACAGTTCCCGCGCCGGCGCTAACTCGCCCAAATCTTGCAGCACCAAGGCGAGGTTGGATTGAAAGGTTGCTATGTTCGGATGTCCCGGTGGCAGGTTTTCTTCGAGGGAATGAAGCGCCTGTTCGTACAGTTCCCGCGCCGATGACAACTCGCCCAAATCTTTCAGCACCGTAGCGAGGTTGTTTTGGCTGATGGCAATGGACGGATGCCCCGGCGGAAAATTCGCTTCGTCGGATTCCAGGGCCTTTTCGAACAGTTCCCGCGCCGGTGCCAACTCGCCCAAATCTTTCAGCACGAAGGCGAGGTTGGATTGGCAGCGGGCAATGGACGGATGTCCCAGCGGCAGGCTTTCTTCGAAGAAATGAAGCGCCTGTTCCAACAGTTCCCGCGCCGACGCCAACTCGCCCAAATCTTGTAGCACCAAGGCGAGGTTGGATTGGCGGCCGGCGATTTCTGGATGCCCCGGCTCGTGCAATCGCTCCGCCCATTCCAGGGACAGCCGCCCCGCTCGTTCGGCGTTCCGATACTGGCCCGCATTCCGATAATGCCACCGTAGCCAGTTGGATATTTCCGCGGCCCGCTCGTCCCCGACATCGGCCGCGTCCAGCAGATGTTCCGCGTGGGGAACCATTTTTCCCAGTTCCCGTAGCGCGGCCGTGTCCATATCGTCGCTCGCCCGCTCCATCTCTTCTTCCACGGCCCGGGCCACCCGATCCGTCAGGTCCGGATCGGCTTCTTCCACCTCCCGCGCGAATCCGGCCACCAGCCGATGCACCACCGGGTCCGCGTCTTCGTCGAGATTGGCCAGGGACAGCTTCACGGCCAGTTCGGCCGCGGCCGCTTCCACCGGGTCCTCCAGCAGATCCTCGGATTCCCAATCCGGAAACACGCGCCGGACCAGCCGCATGGGAACCGGGACCGGCGCCAGCAAAGCCAACGCCCGCAACACCCGCCGGGCCGGTTCCGAGGCCAATTCCCAGCTCATGGCGATGGTCGCGGCCACCTCCTTGACGTGGCCCGAGGGCATTTGGTCCGCGTATTTCCCCTCGAAACTCCGCAGGACCGCCATTTCGCCGAATTCCGCCATCTTCGCCAGCAGTTTTTCAACCGACATTCCCGGCTGGACGCCCAGGTAGTTCCGGGCCAGTTCCAGGGCCAGGGGCAGCCCGCCCAGGGCTTCGGAAATGCGTTCCGCGTCCGGTCCCAAATTCCGGTTCATGTTGACGAGCCTCGCGCCTTCCTCCGGCGTCATGAAATCGAGCCGGACCTCGGCATATCGGGTCAAATCCCGCCGCCGGGTGGTGACCGCCACCCGAACCACGGCGCCGGGCGGGAGCCAGGGGGCGAGCGGTTCGTTTTCCGGGAAATTGTCCAGCACAACCAGCGTATCCCGTCCCCGCCGCTCCAGCTCCCGCCAGATCGCCTGGAGCTGTTCCGGAATCTCCATCCGGGGGTCCAGCTCCGCCGACGCGGCCCCGTGCCGGGCCAGGACGGCGGCCATTTCGGAAAGGCCCCGCTCCGCCGGAATCCAAAACACCCCGCCGGGATAGAGAAAGCCGAATCGGCGGACATACTCCGCCGCCAATTGGGTCTTGCCCAACCCGCCGGTCCCCACGATCATGCCCACCGGCTCCCCGCCGCCGCTGGCGCCGTCCACGATGGCCGCGCCCCGATGTTGGAGGGTGTCGTGGAGGGCCCAGATTTCCGCCATCCGGCCCACGAAAAGCCCCTCCCGGGAACGAAGGGGCATGACGTGGTTCGGCGGGAGGGGTTGCACGGGCGGAAGAACGTCCCGGCTTTCGGGGAGGGGGAGATATTCCACCGGTTCCGCGTCCCGAACCGAAGCGGGATCGCCGTCTTCCAGCCGTTGCCGCACGAACCGCACGTCCCGTTCCAGCCCCCGGACGCCCTCTCCAACGTCCCGGATGTCCCCGTGCATGGCGTCCAGTTTCCGGCCCAGTTCTTCCAATCCGCCGATGATCTGGTCCAGTCCGATGTCCAGGTTGGCCAGGAGCTGGCTCTGGAAAATGGACCGAACCTTTTCGTTGGTCTTCAGCTCTTCCTGGAAAAAGCCGCACATGAGGTCGAAGCCGTCCACCCGGCGGCCGCGTTCTTCCCATCCGTCCCGGACCAGGGCGACGAAGCGCTCGGGAATCGGGAGACGCCACGCTTCCAGCAGGCGCAGAATTTTTTCGTTGGATTGGTCCCGAAGCGCCGCGAGCCGTTCCCGCGCGCTCGCGTCCCGGGGTTGCAGCAGGAGGGGAATTTCGTCTTCCTCGACCGGGGGCGGGGAGACGCAGGGGGCCGTATCCACGTCCCGGATTCTGCGGTTCAGTTTCTTCTCGATGTCGGAGAGGGACCGGACGGTTTCCGAGGGAAACAGCGCGTGGCCGACGGTTCGGCCCAGCCAGCCCCGCCGCTCCCGCTCTTCGGCCAGCGCGCGGAGACCGACGCCGCGAATCGCCCGCAGATAGGATCGGCGCGCGGCCCGCTGGAGGTCGTGGTTCACCGGGGGGCCGCCTTCTTTCATGCGAGAGACGATGTCGCCCATGATCCGGCAGAACGCCCGGTCGCTCGGATTGGCGATCATCCCGGACAGCACGCCCGGCGCGATGGTCGTCACGGTCAACGTGAACAGATCCAGACCGATCAATGTCCCGTTCCTTTCCCGACCCCCGGTCGGATGTTTCGTGTCATCCCATTCAACCGCTCCCGACCCTCATACCGGATTGGCGACGGGGTTTCAACCGCGCGCATTGGGTCCGGCGGATCGAGAGTCCGGAATCCCATTTCTGCCCGATTCGCGGCCTTGACGCCAATGCCCAAAAAGGTATAATTTCTATCCCATGGAAGCCTTTGAATTCGATCCGGCCAAAAGCCGGGCCAATTTCGAAAAACACGGAATCGACTTCGTGGAAGCCCAACGTCTTTGGAGCGATCCAGATTTGCTGGAAATTCCCGCACGGACGGAAGACGAACAACGGTTCCTCGTGATTGGGAAAATTCTGGACAAGCATTGGTCCGGCGTCGTCATCTATCGCGGACGAAACATTCGAATCATCTCCGTTCGCCGATCCAGAACCGAGGAGGTTGCCCTTTATGAAAGCCAAGAATTTTGATCGAAAATTCGAACGCTGCGAAGACGTGACGGAACATCTCGATCTCGCCCATGCGAAACGTGTTTCCAGGGAGACGAAGCGCGTGAACGTCGATTTTCCGCTTTGGATGATCGAATCCTTGGACCGGGAAGCCCGCCGGTTGGGCGTCACGCGGCAATCCATCATCAAAATCTGGCTGGCCGAACGGCTCGATTCCCCCATCGAACGGAACCCGCCCCCCGCCGAGCCGTCCCAAATCCCTTGACTTCCCCGCACCCTCTCCCCTAATGGTTGAAGTTCGGTCCGGGAAGCGGCGACGCCCTTCCCGCGAAATCCGATCCAACCTGGGAGGAGAAAATTCACATGCAAACCTACCCCATCCCCATGGTCCCCGGACCCGTCCGGGTGCCGGAGGCGATTCTAAAGGCCCATCAAACCGATTTCGGCGCGCCGGCGCTGGAGTCGGATTTTTTCGCGCTGTATCAACGGGCCGAAACCGCCCTGCAAACGCTGCTGGGCACCCAAAATTCCGTCGCAATCCTCACCGGCGAGGGCATGTTGGCCCTTTGGGGGGCGCTGAAAAGCTGCCTGAAGCCCGGCGACCGGGTGCTCTCCGTGGCCACCGGCGTCTTCGGCTACGGCATCGGGGAGATGGCCAAGACCCTGGGCGCGGACGTGCGCACCATCGGCCTGGGCTACGATGAAACCATCGGCCCGCCCTGCTTGGAAGCGGTGGAAACCGCCCTCAAGGCCGGCGACTACCGGATGATCACGGCGGTCCACTGCGAAACGCCCTCCGGCACGCTGAATCCGCTGGGGGGTCTCGGCGAACTCAAACGAAAATACGGCGTGCCGTTGTTCTACGCCGACGTGGTCTCCAGCGTGGGCGGCGCGCCGGTGCTGGCCGACGAATGGGGGATCGACCTGGCCCTGGGCGGCTCCCAAAAATGTCTTTCCATGCCGCCGTCCCTGGCCTTCGTATCGGTGAGCGAGGCCGCCTGGTCGGCCATGGAATCGGTCAACTACGCCGGCTACGACGCCCTGTTGCCGTTCCGGACCGCCGTGAAAAACCGCCGGTTTCCCTTCACGCCCTACTGGCACGGCATCTCCGCCCTGGTCGCGGCGGCGGAATCCCTCCTTTCCGAAGGCATGGCGGCCGCCTTTCACCGCCACCAAAAAGCGGCGGACCAGTGTCGCGAAGGCTTGAAAACGCTGGGCGTGTCGGTCTTCCCTCGGGAGGACGCCGTGCAATCCCCCACCGTCACCGCCGCCAAGGTTCCCGATGGCTGGGAATGGGCGGGCCTGGACCTTCGCCTGCGGGAAAAAGGATTGGTCGTCGGCGGCAGCCACGGCCCCATGGCCGGAAAGGTCTTCCGCATGGGCCACATGGGCAGCCAGGCCGACCCCGAGCTGATCTCCCGGGCCCTGGACGCGCTGGAAACGGTGCTTCGCGTTGGGCCGTAAACCCGATCTTCGGGAGTACCGCGAACGGGCCTACCGCAGCCGGGTCCAGGAAGGCGGCCGGGCCGGATTCCGGGTCGCCGTCCAGGAGACCGACCTTTTTATCCACGCCGACCGGCCGCTGGAGCGGGAGGCCCGGGACGCCGTCCTCGCCGTTCGGGGGCCGCTGGAAAACTACATCCGCCGCCATCCCGACTTCCTGGCGGTGCTGACGCCCTGGACGCCGCCGGACATCGCCCCGGGCATCGCGGGCGAAATGGCCGAGGCGGGACGGAAGGTCGGCGTGGGGCCCATGGCGGCGGTGGCCGGGGCCGTGGCCGCCGGGGCGGGGAAGCGGTTGCTGGCCTTTTCCGAGGAGGTGATCGTGGAAAACGGCGGCGACGTCTTTCTCCATACCCGGAAACCGGTCACCGTGGCGCTGTTCGCCGGGAAATCGCCCCTCAGCCTCCGGGTGGGCGTCCAGATCGATCCCGCCGGGGAATCCATGGCCATCTGCACCTCCTCGGGCACCGTGGGCCATTCCCTCAGCCGGGGAAAGGCCGACGCCGCCTGCGTGGTCTCCCGTTCCGCGCCATTGGCCGACGCCGCCGCAACCGCCCTGGGCAACAGGATTCAGGACCGGAGCGACATCGACCCCGGCCTGGAATGGGCGCGATCCATAGAAGGCGTTCTCGGGGTCATGATCGTGGTGGGCGACCGGATCGGGGTCTGGGGCGCGGTGGATTTGGTCCCCCTCCGGCCGCCCAAGGCGGAAAAAAAGGTTGAGCCTCGCCCGGGAAACCGGTAGATTGAGCGGTTCCAATCGGTTATCCGCGAAAACGAGGAAGCGACGATGCAAACCATGTGGGCCCCCTGGCGGATCGAGTACATCCTGGGCAACGAAAAAGAACCCGGCTGCGTCTTCTGCAACGCCCTGGGCGAGAAGGACGAATTGACCCTGTACAAGGGGGAAACCACCCTGGTGGTGATGAACAAGTTCCCCTACGCCAACGGCCACCTGCTGGCGCTGCCCGCCCGCCACATTCAGGACTTGACGGAACTCTCCCGGGACGAGATGGGGGATTTGCTGATGACCGTGGAAAAAGCCCGGGAAATTCTCGGCCGGGCGATGAACCCCGACGGATACAACGTGGGGCTGAACCTGGGCAAAATCGCCGGGGCGGGGGTGGCAGAGCACCTTCACTTCCACATCGTGCCCCGCTGGTACGGCGACGTGAACGCCCTGACCGTGTTTGGCGACATCCGAACCATCCCGGAACACATTTTGAGCACCCGGGACAAGCTGCGTCCCCTGTTCGATGAACTGCCCCGCCGATTTTCCTAATTCCAAGGCGGCCCGTCCCGGAATCCGACATCCGCGCGGGGACGCCGCCTTCGGGAGGATGGGCCGCTCGGCCCGCCCGCCGCGCCGCCGCCCGAGCCCCGGAAGCTTTCCGCGCCCGTCCCCAACGATCGATTTCCCCGCCGCCCGGACCTCCGGACGCGGCCGCCCAGGTGTTTTCTCATGACCGTTAAAGCCACCCCCATGCTCCGCCAGTACCGGGAGATCAAAGACCGCCATCCCGACGCCATCCTCTTCTACCGGATGGGCGATTTCTACGAGATGTTCTTCGAGGACGCCGAAATCGCGGCCCGGGTGCTGGAAATCACCCTGACCTCCCGGAACAAGAAGGACGAAAATCCGATCCCCATGTGCGGCGTGCCCTGGCGGGCGGCCCAGAGCTACATCGCCCGGCTCATCGCCCAGGGCTACAAGGTGGCCATCTGCGACCAGGTGGAAGACCCGGCCCAGGCCAAGGGGATCGTCAAGCGGGAGGTGGTCCGGGTGGTGACGCCGGGCATGGTGGTGGAAAACGAGTACCTGGACGCCCGCGCAAACAATTTCGTTCTGGCCGTCTGCCGGGTCGGGGACCGCTTCGGACTGGCGGCCCTGGACATTTCCACCGCCGGGTTCCGGGTGGCGGAAACCGCCGAGCTTCGGGCGATTCTGGACGAGGTGGGCCGGGTGGCGCCCGCCGAGGCCCTGCTGCCGGAAGCGGCCAAAACCGATCCCGATTTTCAGGCCCTCGCGCAACGCCTGAACGGCGCTTCGGTCTCCCACCTGGGGGGCCGCCATTTCGAGCCGGAAACCGCCCGAGAGTTGTTGCTGGAGCAGTTCGGCACCGTCTCCCTGGCCGGGTTCGGCTGCGAGGGATTGCCCGCCGCCGTGGGCGCGGCCGGGGCCTTGCTGCACTACGTGGGCGAAACCCAGAAGGGAAAGCTGACCCACATTCGCGCGCTGGAAACCGACCGGCTGGACGACTACCTCTGGCTGAACGACCGCGGATGCCGAAATCTGGAGCTGATCGCCAATCTCCAGGACGGCCGGCGCAAGGGCAGCCTGCTGGACGTGATCGATCGGACCGTCACCGCCATGGGCGGGCGGCTCCTGAAACGGTGGCTCCGCTATCCGCTGCTGGACCCGGACCGAATCAACGCCCGGCTGGACGCGGTGGCGGCGGCGGTGGACCGGATCGACGCGGCGGAAACGGTTCGGGAGCGGCTGCGGTCGGTCTACGACCTGGAACGGCTGGGCAGCCGAATCATCATGGGCCACGCCGGCCCCCGGGACCTCACCGCCCTCAAGCAGTCGCTTCAGGCACTGCCGGAGGTGACGGCGGCGGCCGCCGACATTCCCGATCCCGCCTTTCGGCGGGACGCCGACCGGCCGGTTCTGGACGAATCGGCTTTGGAGGAACTGGCCGACCTGATCCACCGGGCGATTCGCGAGGACGCCGCCGCGACCCTGACCGAGGGGGGCGTCATTTGTCCCGGCTATTCCGACGAACTGGACGAGTTGATAAAAATCAGCAAAGATGGTAAGGGTTTCCTCGCGGAACTCGAAGCGCGGGAGCGATCCGCCACCGGCATCGGCGCCCTCAAGGTTCGGTTCAACAAGGTCTTCGGCTACTACATCGAGATTCCCAAAGCCCACGCCTCGAAAGTTCCGGCCCATTACGTCCGAAAGCAGACCCTGGTCAACGCCGAACGCTACATCACCGACGACCTGAAACAATACGAGGAAACCGTGCTGGGGGCCGAGGAGCGCCGCGCGGCCCTGGAATTTCGTCTGTTTGCCGAAGTCCGGGACGCCGTGCGAGAGGCGGCGGGGCCCATCCAGGCGGCCGCCCGCTTCGTGGCCCGGCTGGACGTGTTGCTGAACCTGGCCTGGATCGCCGACCGCAACGGCTACCGGCGGCCGGAAATCCGAACCGACGGCGTCCTCGCCTTCGCCGACGGCCGTCACCCCGTGGTGGAAACCCTCATTGCCGGGGAACGGTTCGTCCCCAACACCGTTCGGCTGGACAACGAGACCCGGCAGATCCTCATCGTCACCGGCCCCAACATGGCCGGCAAGTCCACCGTGCTCCGCCAGGTGGCGCTGATGACCATCCTGGCCCAGATGGGGGCCTTCGTCCCGGCCCGGGAAGCCTCGGTGGGCGTCGTCGATCGGATTTTCACCCGGGTGGGCGCCCTGGACAACCTTTCCCAGGGGCAAAGCACCTTTCTGGTGGAGATGCAGGAGACGGCGGACATCCTCAACAACGCCACGCCCCGCAGTCTGGTGATCCTGGACGAAATGGGCCGGGGCACCAGCACCTACGACGGCCTCAGCATCGCCTGGGCGGTGGCGGAATACCTTCACGAGTTGCGGGGAGAGGGGGTCAAAACCCTTTTCGCCACCCACTACCACGAGCTGATCGCCCTGGCGGGCGCCTTTCCGCGCATCCGGAATTTCACCGTCGCGGTGAAGGAGGACGGCGAAAAAATCGTCTTTCTCCGAAAGCTGGTGGAGGGCGGGGCCAGCCGCAGCTACGGCATCCAGGCGGCCCGCCTGGCCGGCATTCCCGACCCGGTGATCCGGCGCGCCGGCGAAGTGCTGGCCGCGGTGGAGGGCCAGGATGCCCCGCCGACGCCCGTTCCGTCAAATCCGGCCAATCGGGACGGCCGCGCCGCCAAAAACCGGGGGCGGGAACCCGACGGTCAGCTCAACCTTTTCTCCTCGGAGGCCAACGAGCTGGTCCAGGCCCTCAAAAAAATTGACATCACGCGGATGACCCCGTTGGACGCGATGAACTGCTTGAACGAACTCCAGAAGAAGGCCCGATTCCATTAACCGTTCGCGCGCCCCTTTTCCACGGGGGGCCGGGAGATTTCTCTCCCGCCGTCGGACGCAACGCGGGAGGCGCCCCGCCATGACATCCCCAAATTCCAAGGGCCTGGCCCTTCTCCTCGCCCTCGTCCTCTTCGCCGCGGCAATCCCTCGCGCCGCCGAGGCGGACACCGCCGAGCAGACCTTCTACCGGGCGCAGGTGGAATATCGGAACTTCAAGAAGGACGAAGACCGGCTCCGCTTCCGGGACGGCTGGCTGGCGGCCGTCCGGAAATTCCAGGAGGCCTTTCAAAAGGCCCCGCAAGGCCGTTTCGCCCCCGCCAGCTTGTTCATGACGGGAAAACTTTACGGGGAACTCCACGCCCGTTCCGGCCTGAAGGAGGACCGCCAGGAGGCGGTGGACGCCTTCAGCCGGCTGGTTCGCCGCTTTCCCGACAGCGACTATCGGCCCAGGGCCGAAGAGGGGTTGCGGAAGATCTCCGCCCCGATCCCCCGACCGGGGGGCGCGGATTCCGTCGCCGTCCCGACGCTGACCGTCAAGGTGCCCAAGGACCGTCCCACGCCCGCCCCCTCGGCCCAGAAGGCGGTCATCGCGCCCAAGGTGGAAAAGCCGGAAGATTCCATTCGGCCGGCCGCCGTCGCCGCCGGACCGGCGGGGCGGAAAACCCCCGATCCGGAATGCCAAGAATCCAAGGCCGCCTACAAGGCCCGGGTCGCGAATGGGGACGTCTCCGGACCGGAACGTCGAAGGCCCGCTTCCGCCCCTCGAACCGCATCCCGTGCCGCTTCCCGACCGACGCCCTCGGACGATCCGGTGGGGGACCTGATTCGCCGGGCCTCGGCCGGGGAAGACCCCGCGTCCCGGCGGGGCGGCCCCGCCATCATCGAAGGAATTCGTTTCTGGTCCAACCCCAACTACACCCGCATCGTGGTGGACGCCGATCGGGAAACCGGCTACACCCACGAGCTGCTGGAACCCGACGCCGCCGCCCACAGGCCCCAGCGGCTCTACATCGATTTCGCCAACAGCCAACTGGGCCGAAACCTTCCGGACGTGCTGCCCATCGACGACGATCTGCTCAGCGGCGCCCGGGCGGGCCAGCGCAACCGCGACACCGTGCGCGTGGTGATCGACATCAAATCGTTCAAAACCTACAAGATTTTTAGCCTCGACAACCCCTTCCGCACCATCATCGACGTCTGGGGCAGCGAGGCGAACGGCCGGATCGTGGCCCGAAACGACGTTCCCCGAACCGCGCCCCGGCCGGTTTTGCCGGCCACGCCGCGGCCCGATGCGCCCACGGCCCTGGCGCGGGACCCCGGGCCGGCGGCGTCGCCCAACGATCTGGCCCGTCAGCTCGCCCTGGGCGTTCGCCGAATCGTCCTGGACCCGGGTCACGGCGGCCACGACCCCGGCGCGCCGGGGGCCATCAAAGGGATATGGGAAAAGGACCTGGTGCTTAAAATCGCCCTGAAGCTGGAAAAGATGATCCAGCGGCACCTGGGCGCCGAGGTGATCCTGACCCGTCGGACCGACCGATATCTGACCCTTGAGGAACGAACCGCCATCGCCAACACCCGGAACGCGGACCTGTTCGTTTCCATCCACCTCAACGCGCACACCCGGCGGGCGGCCTACGGCATCGAGACCTACTATCTCAACCTGACCACCGACGAAGACGCCATCCGGGTGGCGGCGCGGGAAAACGCCGCCTCTCGGAAAAGCATCAGCGACCTCCAGGTCATCCTCAACGACCTGATGCAAAACGCCAAGATCAACGAATCCAGCCGCCTGGCCGGCCACGTGCAGACCGCCATGTACCACACCCTCAAAAACCGCTACGACCAGATTCTAAACAAGGGCGTGAAACAGGCCCCGTTCTACGTGCTGCTGGGCGCGCAAATGCCCGCGATCCTGGTGGAGGCCTCCTTCGTCAGCAACCCCCGGGAGTGCCGTCGCCTGCTCACGGACGCCTATCAGAACCACATTGCCGCCGCCATCCTTTCCGGCATCGAAAGCTACGTCCGGGAAACCACCCCCACCGCCTTTGGCGAAAATACCGACGCCAGCATGGTGTCCGTCCGGTAGGGACGGGGCCGGAGCGCCCCGGAAAACCGCCTTCCCCCTGGGCGGTGCACGGCCACCGGGGGCGGCAGGCGGGTCCGCCGAAGCAGGGGGCGACTATTTGCGGGGGAGGGCGATTCCCCGCTTTTCCGGGTCGGGTCGGGGCCGGTAGAAAATGGCGGTGTGGCCGATCATGCCCACCATTTCCGCGCCGGTTTTGGTTTCAATGATTTCGGTGAAATAGGCCTTCTGGTTCCTCTCCTTGTGCTCGATAAATTTCACCTTGACGAGTTCATGGATCTCCAGCGCCTCGTCCACGGAATCCACCACCGCGTCGGTGAGGCCCTTCTGGCCCACCTGAACCACCGGTTTCAGGGGGTGGGCAAGACCCCGCAGATACTTTCGCTGATACCCCTTCAATTCGGACAATCGTCGTTCCTTTCGGATGGGCGGCCGCCCCGTCGCGGATTTGACGGTCGGCGCGCGAATGAGCATGGTCGAGTGGACAAGAAAACGGCGGAATCGGCCATTCATCGGCCCCATTCCGCCGTTTCCGCCCGCGCAATCCCGTCCGCGGGCAAACTCCGTTTTCCACCTTATCCGCTCCCGCCGGTCCCCGTCAAGATGCGGACTGGTCCGGGGTCGGGACGGGCGGGGAATCTTTCCCCCGGGGATTTCCCGAAAACGGTCCGGTTTCGGGGCTCCGGCGTTGACAGGAGGGACGGAACGGGAGTATCTACGGGTCCATTCACGCACTTCAAGGGATGGATGCATGGGGTTCTGGAAATCGGTTTTCGGCATCTGCGAAACGCCGGCCCTGGACGCCGGCTGGTCGGTGGTGGAAAACGCGGTCCTGATCGACCTGGAACGGGTTCCGGCCTTGTTGGAGCCGGGCGCCGCCGCTCGGCTGGAAGGGGCTCCGCTGCCGGAGCGGCTGTTCGTGCTTCACGGACGCGACGGCGCTTTCCACGCTTACGTCAATCGTTGCACCCACATGGGCCGGCGGCTGGATCCCGGCGGAACCGCCGCGCCGTTGCAATGTTGCAGCGTCTCCCATTCCGAGTTCACCTACGACGGCCATCCGGCCAAGGGGCCGGCCCGGAAACCGCTGACGGTGCTCCCGGTGCGCCGGGAGGAAAACCGGCTTCGGATCGAACTCCCCGGCTGACCCCCCGTTGACCATCGGGCGACGCCGGAACGGGTGCGACGCCCCGGTCGCGCCGGACCGGAGTTTGGCGGCGCCGTCGGCCCAAAGATTTCCCCCCCGCGGGCGGATCGCCCCGCAGGAATCGACCCCCCTTGAAAGGCCGCCGGCCGAGGTACGCTCATGAGCTTTCCCGAAGTCATTTTCGAGCTGGTCGCGGACGAGGGCTGCCCGTTTTATCGGCCGGGCGACCGGTTTCGGCTGGCCGGCAAGGCGTTGCTGCTCCGCCAGAACTACGAAAAGACCTTTATCAGCACCACGGTCATCAAACTGCCGCCGGGAAAGTCGGCCTGCCGGATTTTGATCGAAGACATTTCGCGCATTTTGATCCGATACAAAAGCATTGATCAACTTCCCGGCTATACCCTGGAATGCAGCGGCTGCACGGGAAAAATCCGCCTGGCCCACCGCTCCCAGGGACGCCCCGTCCTCCCCGCGGAAACCGGAGCGCTGGAAATCGACCGGGAGGTGATTGAAAGCCTGCTGGGCAATTTTTCCTTCTTCCAGGCCCTGGAAGACGAAGAAATCAAGGACGTCATCCGCTACCTTCAGCTGAAGAAATTCAACCCCGGGGAGGTGATTCTCCGCAAGGGCGAGCCCGGGCGGAATCTGTACGTGATCGTTTCGGGGCTGGTGGAGGTGCTGGGGCGAGACGACATCAGCATCGTCTTCATGGGTCGGGGAGAAGTTTTCGGGGAAATGAGCCTGCTGAGCGGCGATCCGGTGACCGCCACCATCCGGGTGGTGGAACCCGCCAAGGTGTTGGCCATCCGGGGCGAGGACTTCAAGCATCTGCTCAAAACCCACGGCGCTCTCCAGACCTATTTCACCCGCCTGCTGTCCCGGCGGCTGGCGGAGATCAACGTCATCCGGTCCGAGGAGTTTGGCGCCGGCATGATTGGCAATCTCAACGAAATGTCCACCGCCGAGCTGTTCCAGACTTTTCACGTGAACGAAAAGGACGGGACCCTGAAGCTCAACCTGCCCCGCGGCAAGGCGGCGGTGACGTTCCGTTCCGGCGAAATCGTCCGGGCCAGGTATGAAAAACGGGAAGGGCCCGAGGCGTTTTACGCCGTGCTGGCGGAAAAAGAGGGGCGGTTTCAGTTTAAAAACGGGCTTTCCCCGGAAGAGATGGAGGGGGAGCCGATCGGGGACTTCACCTGGATGCTGATGGAGGGACTCCGGCGGATCGACGAAAACCGATGATCCGGCGAACCCCTTCGATTTTTACGAATGCGAGTTATGGGGAGGAAGCGTTGAATCCAACAGGCGCGAAGCGAGGAAAGCGGGTCCGCGCCCGGGGCTGGCTGGGGTTGTTGCTGGGGCTGGCGGCCATGCTGGCCGAACCGGCGTCGTCGGCGGAAATCGTGGTGGGATCGCCCGCCGGAAAGCCGGGGGAGTCGGTCTCGGTTCCGGTCTACGCCCGGGGCGTGAAAAACCTGGCCGGGGTGAAACTGGTGCTCATCTACGACGCCGACCGGCTGACCTTCGAACAGGCCGACAAGACGCCCTTGACCACCTCGCTGATGCACATCGTCAACAGCAAAGAGGCGGGTCGGCTCATCGTGGTCATGGCGGGGGCCCGGGGCGTCAACGCCGAGGACGGAACCATTTTGGATTTGCGGTTTCGGGTTCCGGAGGGCGAAACGAAGCCCGGCACGGCCGCCATTGAACTCCGGCAGGTCCAGGTGATGAGCGACCAGCTGAAGGAGGTGGCCGCGACCCGCGTGCCCGGAGGGGTTCGGCTCGGCGGGGAAACGCCGGAAAGCGTTCCCGAAGCCGTGAACGGGGCGAAGCCCGAAACCGCCGAACGGGGCGCGCCAACGGAACCCCCCGATGAACCAGCGGAGAAGTCGGCGTCCATGGCCGAGACGACGTCGCCGCCTTCTCCCCCGACCGCCGAATCCCAACTCGAGGAGGACGCCGAGACGGGAACGACTCCGAAAGCGGATGAAAAACCCGAAGAGTGCGCCCCCCCGCCCGCGCCGAAGTCGGCGCCCCCCGAACCGGAAGCGTCATCGGCGGAATAATTTCCGCCGGATCCTTCCGCGTTTCTGTGCCCTATTCCCCGACCTTCAGCGTCTGGCCGGGCTGGATGATGGCGTCCTTTTCCAGATTGTTGAGTTCCAAGATTCGTTCCAGGGAAAGATCGTGCCGCTGGGCGATGGAGTAAAGGGTTTCTCCGTCCCGCACCGTGTGGGTTTTTCCGCCCGAATCTGTCGCGGCGGCTCCGGAGGCGGCGCCCGACGAGGTCGACGCCTTGGGACGGGTTTTGGCGATCCGGGGGCTTTTGACCTCGGTTTTCCCGGTTCGGGCGGGTGAGGCCGCCTGGGTCGACGGGCTTTCGGCGGGACCTTCGTCCGGAGACAACCGCTTTTCCAGATTGGCCTGACGGGTTTCCAGAAATTCCGTTTTTTGCTTGACCGCTTCCATTTCCGTGGGCAACGCCTGAAACTGCTCGAAATTGTCCGAAAAAACGCCCAGCGTTTCGCTCATGGCGTCCAACTGCCGACTTCGATCCTCCAGTCGGTTTTCCAGGAAGGCGATCCGGCCTTCCATCTGGTCCAGCCGGTCCCGCATTTCCTGGAGCCCCTCCCCGGAGTCGCCTCCTCCCGAAACCATCACAATCAAAAACAGCACGACCGCCAGGATGGCCCCGCCCGCCAAAATGACGGGCAATTTGACGCGGTCGGTGGAACTGGTCTTAAACCTGCTCATGGTATCCTCCATGGTCGGTAAAGCGAAATGCCGCAACGCAATCCGGCTGGGCGATTGTATATAGAGGCGGCCCGCCCCTGTCAAACGGTATCCTCGCCCCGGGAATTCCGATCCGGAATCCCGGCGTTGAAGCCCGGGCGGAAATGGTTATGGTTGATACCGGCTACCGGCCCCAAGGGCCGACGATTGGAGACCTTTATGCGCATCGGCATGGGCTATGACGTTCACCGGCTGGTGGAAGGCCGGCCCCTGATTCTGGGCGGCGTGGCCGTCCCCTTCCAAAAAGGGCTGCTGGGTCACTCGGACGCCGACGTGCTGCTCCACGCCATCGCGGACAGCCTGTTGGGCGCGGCGGGCCTGGGCGACATCGGCCAACACTTCCCGGACGCCGATCCGGCCTTCAAGGACGCCGACAGCCATACGCTGTTGGCCCGTTGCGGCGAGTTGATCCGGGAGCGCGGCTACGCCGTGGGCAACCTGGACGCCACCCTGTTCGCCCAAGCGCCCAAAATCGCCCCCTTCCGCCAAGCCATGCGGAAGCGGATCGCCGAAGCGCTGCACATCGACCCCGATCGGGTGAACGTCAAGGCCACCACCACCGAGGGCCTCGGCTTCGTCGGGGCGGGGGAGGGCATGGCCGCCCAGTGCGTGGCCCTGCTGGAACCGAAAGCGAATTCATGATCGAAAAATTTGATCTCAAAAGCGACCTGACCCCCCGGGGCGACCAGCCCGGGGCCATCGACGCCATCACCGGCTATCTGGAATCGGGGCGGGAACATTCCGTCATGCTGGGGGTGACCGGCAGCGGCAAGACCTTCACCATGGCCCACGTCATCGCCCGGCTCAACCGGCCCGCCCTGGTGATGGCCCCCAACAAAACCCTGGCGGCCCAGCTCTTCAACGAATTCCGGAACCTGTTTCCGGACAACGCGGTGGAGTATTTCGTCAGCTATTACGACTACTACCAGCCGGAAGCCTACATCCCCACCAGCGACACCTACATCGCCAAGGACTCCTCCATCAATGAAATGATCGACAAACTGCGCCATTCGGCCACCCGGTCGGTGCTTTCCCGCCGGGACGTCATCGTGGTTTCCAGCGTCTCCTGCATCTACGGGCTGGGGGCGCCGGAGGATTACCTGGGCATGCGGCTGGACTTGGAGACCGACCGGGAGCTGAACCGGGACCGGCTCATCAAGAAGCTGGTGGAAATCCAGTACGAGCGCAACGACGTGGACTTCCACCGGGGCGTCTTCCGGGTCCGGGGCGACCGCGTGGAGGTGTTCCCCGCCTACGAGGAGGACCTGGCGATCCGGATCGACTTTTTCGGGGACGAAGTGGAGTTCATGGCCGAGATCGATCCCCTGCGGGGGCAGGTGATCCGACCGCTGAACAAGCTGACCCTGTTTCCGGCCAGCCACTACGTCACCAGCCGGGGCGTCATGGAACGGGCCGTGGCCACCATCAACGCGGAGTTGAAGGAGCGGGTGGCGTTTTACCGCGAAGAGAACCGTCCGCTGGAGGCCCAGCGCATCGAGGAGCGGACCCGGCTGGATCTGGAGATGATGCTGGAGCTGGGCTACTGCAACGGCATCGAGAACTATTCCCGCCACCTCACCGGCCGCAAGCCGGGACAGCCGCCCCCGACCCTGCTTGACTACTTCCCGGAAGACTTCCTGGTCTTCATCGACGAAAGCCACATCGGCGTGCCCCAGATCGGGGGAATGTACAACGGCGACCGGTCCCGCAAGAAAACCCTGGTGGATTACGGCTTCCGCCTCCCCTCGGCACTGGACAACCGGCCGCTGATGTTCGAGGAATTTCAGGAACGGACCCGGCAGGTGGTCTACGTCTCGGCCACGCCGGCCGAATATGAAATGAAATCTGCGGGATCGGCGGTGGCGGAGCTGATCGTCCGGCCCACCGGGCTGGTGGACCCGGCCATCGAGGTGCGCGGCGCCCGGCATCAGGTGGACGACCTTTTGGAAGAAATCCGCGTTCGAATTCGGCGGAACGAGCGGGTGCTGGTGACCACCCTGACCAAGCGGATGTCCGAGGACCTCACCGAATACTACGCCGAGCTGGGCGTCAAGGTTCGTTATCTCCATTCGGACATCAAGACCCTGGAGCGAATGGAAATCATTCGGGAGCTGCGGGCCGGGGCCTTCGACGTGCTGGTGGGCATCAACCTGCTGCGGGAGGGGCTGGACATTCCCGAAGTCTCGCTGGTGGCCATTTTGGACGCGGACAAGGAGGGGTTTCTTCGCTCCGGCCGGTCTTTGATCCAGACCTGCGGCCGGGCCGCCCGGAACGCGGAAGGACGGGTCATCCTTTACGCGGACAAAGTGACCGGGGCCATGCGCCAGGCCATCGACGAAACCGAGCGCCGCCGGGAGCGGCAGATCGCCTACAACGAAGCTCGGGGCATCACCCCGGAGACCATCCGGAAGAACGTCGGTCCCATTTTCGATTTCCTCCGGGCGGCGGAAGATACGGCCCCGGAACTCCAGGTTGCGGAACCGGCCCCGGCCTACGGGTCCGATGAATCCGGCGAAGAGCTGGACGCCCTCATCGCCCGGCTGGAGGCGGAAATGCGCGTCGCCGCCAAGGAACTCCGGTTCGAGCGGGCGGCCGATCTGCGGGATCAGGTCCGGGCGCTGAAGGAAGTGGCCCTGCTGGCATGAACGGGAACGCCGATTCCGCGGAAGGGGTGGATCGAGAAGAATTGGAGAACGAGGTCCCGGCGAACGCCTTGGAGCCGACCCGCGCGGAGGGGCCAAATCCCGCGGCCGAGTCGGAAAAGGGGAGACCACCGAAGAATTCCGGCCGGGATCTTCCCATTGAAGAAATGGAAGCCCGCCCCGTCGAAGTCTCTCATGAAACGCCCGACACAGACCTGGAATGGAGAGCAGATTCACGGCCACTTGCAGAAAGCGGCGAAGCGGAGGCTGTCGAGGAGCCAACCGATCCAGCCCCCGACGCCTCCCGGCGGCCCGACCTGCTCCAACGGGTGGGCGAGGCCCCCGACGCGCCGGGCGTCTACCTGATGAAAGACGCCGACGGAAAGATCATCTACGTGGGCAAGGCCAAAAGCATCCGGAAGCGGCTGGCCTCCTATTTCCGGGACCCGCACCGCCACGATCCCAAAACCCGGGTGCTGGTCCGGAAAATCGCGTCTTTCGATACCATTCTCTCCGGCACCGAGGCCGACGCCCTCATGCTGGAGTCCAACCTCATCAAGCGGCACCGGCCCCGCTACAACGTCATCCTCAAGGACGACAAACGCTATCCCTGCCTGCGGCTGGACCGGAACGAGCCCTATCCCACCCTGGAAGTGGTCCGGAAAATCCAGAACGACGGGGCGCTCTATTTCGGCCCGTTCACCTCGCCGGGCTCCATGAACAAGACGCTCCGGTTCATCCACAAAACCTTCAAGCTGCGCAAATGCCGCCACCGGGCGCCGCGGAAACGGGAACGGCCCTGCCTGAACTGCCAGATGGACGGCTGCATGGGTCCCTGTTGCGGTTTGGTGGACCAGGCGGGATACCAGGAAGTGGTGCGGGAGGTGATCCTGTTCCTCAAGGGGCGGACGCCGGAGCTGATCCGGAAGGTGCGGGACGAAATGGGCGCGGCGGCGGAGACGGAGGATTTCGAGGGCGCGGCTCGGCTGCGGGACAAAATGTTCGCTTTGGAGCGGGCGTTGGAGCGGCAGGTGACGGCCACCACCGACCTGGAGGACCGGGACGTGCTGGGCATCGCCCGGTCGCCGGCCGGGTCGGTGATGACGGTGCTGTCGGTCCGGGGCGGATACCTCGGCGGCTCCCGCCATTTCCACCTGGCCGAAACGTTGGCCAGCGAGGGGGAGATGGTCTCGGCCTTCATCCGCCACTACTACGACGTGCCCCCCTTCGTCCCCCGGGAAATTCTCGTCCCGGCCCCCCCCGAGGACGCCGAACTGCTGGAGGCCTGGCTGGGGGAACGGCGGGAGGGCCGGGTCTACCTGCGCCATCCCCGACGGGGGGAGAAGGCCCGGCTGCTGGCCCTGGCCCGGGAGAACGCCGCCGAGGAGCTTGAGCGCCGGAGCGCCGGACGGGAGACGGAACGGGACGTCCTGGAGCGGCTACGCAAGCGGCTGCGGCTGGAACAGTTGCCGGAACGAATCGAGTGCTTCGACAACTCGACCATTCAGGGGGAATCGCCGGTGGCGGGGATGGTGGTGTTCACCGACGGCCGGGCGGACCGGTCGGCCTACCGCAAATTCATCCTGCGGACGGTGACGGGGCCGGACGACTACGCCTCCATGGCCGAGGCGCTGGGCCGTCGCTACGGAAAAGCGGAGGAGAGCGATCCCTTCCCGGACCTGCTCATGGTGGACGGCGGCAAGGGGCAGCTTCGGGTGGCGACCGCGGTGCTGGAGGAATTGGGTCTGGACGGGGCGTTTCCGGTGATCGGGATCGCCAAGGCCGACGAAAAGGCGGGGGAGACCGCCGACAAAATCTACCGGCCGGGACGATCCAATCCCGTCAACTTTGGCCGGGAGGGCGACCTGTTGCTCTTCCTTCAGCGGATACGGGACGAGGCCCACCGCTTCGCCATCACCTTCCACAGAAACCGGCGGAAGCGGCGCTCCCTGACCTCGGCGCTGGACGACGTGCCCGGCGTGGGCCCCCGGAGGAAAAAGGTGTTGCTGCGCCACTTCGGCGGGGTCAAAAAAATCCGGGCGGCGACCCTCGAAGAGCTGAGGGCCGTGCCCGGAATCAGTGAAGCGGTGGCCGAAGCCATCCGCGCGGCGCTGGACGAATCGGCTACTTGAGCTTGGCCAGCACCCGCTTGAGTTCTTCGACGGAGTCGGCGGATTTTTTCAGCGCGGCGGCCTCGTCGTCGGTCAGCTTGATCTGGATGACCTCCTCCACGCCGTTTTTGCCCAGCTTCACCGGCACGCCGATGAACAGGTCGCTGAAGCCGTATTCGCCTTCCAGCAGGGCGGCGCAGGGCAGGATCATCTTCTTGTCCATGAGAATCGCCTTGGCCATCTCCACGGCGGAGGAGGCGGGCGCGTAGTAGGCGCTGCCGGTTTTGAGCAGGCCGACGATTTCGGCGCCGCCGTTGCGGGTCCGGTCCACCAGCGCCTCGATCCGATCGGCCGGCATCAGCTCGGTGATGGGAATGCCGGCGACGGTGGAGAAGCGGGGCAGGGGCACCATGGTGTCGCCGTGGCCGCCCAGCACGAAGGCGTGGGTGTTTTCGATGGAGACGTTCAGCTCCATGGCGATGAAGGCGCGGAAGCGTGCGGAATCCAGAACGCCGGCCATGCCGAGGACCCGGTTTTTGGGGAAGCCGCTGGTTTCGTAGGCCACGTGGCACATGGCGTCCAGCGGATTGCTCACGATGATGAGAATGCAGTCCGGAGAGTACTTGACCACCTGCTCGGTGACGCTTTTCATGATGCCGGCGTTGGTGCTGATGAGATCGTCGCGGCTCATGCCCGGTTTCCGGGGAATGCCGGCGGTGATGATGACGATGTCCGATCCGGCGGAGGCTTCGTAGCCGTTGGAGCCGGTAATTTGGGCGTCGTGCTTTTCAATGGCGGACGCCTGGGTCAGGTCGAGGGCCTTCCCCTGGGGCACCCCTTCCACAATGTCGATCAGCACCACGTCGCACAGCGCCTTTTCGGCCAGTCGCTGGGCCGCCGTCGCCCCCACGTTGCCCGCGCCAACCACCGTGACTTTCTTGTCCATTGCGTTCTCCCTGTGGAATTGCTGGTTAAAAAAACGGACCTCATCCAAAGGTTCGAAACCGGGAAAAGGGAACAGTTTAATCCCAAATTCCGGTGTTTTGTCAACCAATTTTCACCGGTTGACAGAAGACGATAAAATGGGATAAGCATTTAATGTCTTGATATATCATTTGATCGCCGATCCCCTCGAACCTTCGAGGCGGGGCGGCCCGGGTGGCCCATGGACATCAAAAAAACGATCAAATCTCTGTTGAATCAGGCCGAAATCTACCACTCCCAGGGACTGCTTCGGGAAGCCCGGGAAAAGTATGTGGAAGCCGGCAAGCTGATCCAGAAGAACGCCGCGAAAATCGCCAACGCCCGGAATCTGCTGGCGGGCCTTTCCAAAAAGCTGGCCGGCCTCAAGGCGGAGATCCGGCGGGTGGAGGGCGCCCCGGCCGACCGGGAAATGTCCGAGCAGGTGCAACAGATCATCAAGAACAAGTTCGTCTTCGGCAAGGAAGGGGAGGCGGCCGACCTGGAGGCGGCGGCGGCGCTGGCCAAGTTCGGCCAGCATGCCCGCGCGCTGGAGGAGTTTCGGCCGCTGTTGGGCCGGGAAAAGGTCCAGTTGGAAGCCGCCCGGGGAATGATCCGCTGCTACGCGGCATTGGAGCGATTGCGGGAGGGAGCCGAGGAATTCCGCAACTGGGTTTCCACCGGGCTTTTCGCCCCTCGCGATCTGGAAAAGCTCCGGGGGCTTCTGCAGGAACTTCTGGACCGGCGGGAAGCCGGCGTCACCCTCCCCGAAATCTCCGGGGATTCCCCCGTTCCGCCCGCCGAAGTCCCCGTGGAGGGCGGCGAGCCGCCCGACGTCAGCTCCGTGGGCATTTTGCTCCCAGGCGGCGCCCGCGCCCTGGAATACGACGTCAGCTTCCAGTCCGGCGACATTGTCAACCTGCTGGTGCCCAAGACCGATCGGAACTTTCTGGCGGCGGCCGAGCCCGGGACCGTGCTGGAGGGGGTTCAATTTTTCTCTCCCATCGCCATGTTCGAAGGCCGGGGCGAGGTGGTCGCCAAAACCGCCATCGAAAGCGGGCCCAAATCCGGGGATTTCAGCGTTGACATCCGCATCCAGAGCCTGTAATTCCGCTATTTTGGCCTTCTCTTCGCCATCGGACATCGATCCGAAACCGCTCGGCGAGACGCCTGCGGAAGGCCCGGCGGCATCCCGAAAAGACGTTTCTTCAAAAAACCGACCGCCCGATTCCCGCAGGGTCTTCTCGACCGTCGTTCGCCCTGCGGGGACGGTCCGGAGGCCGCGGAGCTTTCATCCACGTTTCAGGGGCGAACGTTTCAGGTCAAACCGTAAATTTTTTATCGGGGGATGGGGCCGACCGGCGACCGGACCGGAACGCCACACGCGAATTTTCCAGCCCGCGCCGAGACGCGCTCCGACACACGGGGATCGATGGCCAACCTCAATCTGAAACAGCGCGAAGTCGAGATCAAGCTCGTCTATTACGGCCCGGGACGGGGCGGAAAGACGAGCAACCTGGAATACATCTTCAAATCCTTCCGGAAGCAGGTCACCGGGGAGATGGTCCAGGCCAAAACCGAGGGAGACCGAACCCTCTACTTTGATTTTCTGCCCATGGGGCTGGGAAAAATCAAGGGATTCGACGTGCGCATCCAGCTCTATACGGTTCCGGGACAGGTTCGGTATTCGTCCACCCGACGAATGGTGTTGCGGGAAGTGGACGGCGTGGTGTTCGTCGCCGACTCCCTGAAGGTGCGTCGGGAAAAGAACATGCTGTCCCTCAAGGATCTCCACCAGAACCTCAAAAGCTACGGGCTCAGCATCTTCAAGGTGCCGCTGGTGCTTCAATACAACAAGCGGGATCTGGGGGAACAGGGTCTGCCGCTGCTCACGGTGGAACAAATGCAGCACGACCTGAACCGACAGCTCAAAGTGCCCGCCTATCCCGCCAGCGCGCTTCGCGGGGACGGCGTGGGAGAAACGTTGAAAACCTGCATCAAACTCACACTTCAATCCATCCGAAAACAGATGGGATGGTGATTTCAGGCGGTTCATGGTGACCCCCAAAAGCGTATTCACCGGCAGCCTCGGCTTTCTGACCCTGGGCGACGTGCTTCAGTTGATCGGCTCCAACGGGGGAACCGGCGTCCTCTACGTCCGCACCCGATATTCCGCGGAGCCGGGGGTTTTCTACTTCAGCAAAGGCAACATCGTCCACGCCGTCGCCCCGGGCCTCTCGGGCCTGGACGCCGCCTACGCGCTGTTCGGCTGGACGGAGGGGGAATACGAGTTTCTGGAAGGCGACGTGGACGTCTCCCGCACCATCCAGACCAGCCGGATGGAAATCATCCTCGACGGTCTCCGAATGGTCGACGACGGGGAGACCCCCAAAATCGGGCCGGTTTCCTACAACGAGGACCAGAAGGAAGGCGCCGGCATACCCGTCATCAAGGGTCCGCTCGTGGACTACATTTACGTGGTGGACGAGGAAAGCTTTTACCAGGGCGGCCGCATCGTCCAGGAGCAGAAGCACGGAAGCTGGATTTGGGTCGTCCTGGAAGGCATGGTCGACATCATCAAGGAGACGCCGGAAGGTCCGCTGACCATCATCCGTCTCGGATCGGGCGCCTTTATCGGGGGGGTCACCTCGTTTTTGTTTTCCGGCAACGTCCGGACCGCCACCGCAGTGGCCGCCACCGACGTGCAGTTGGGGGTTTTGGATTCTCCCCGCATGGCCGAGGAATTCGGGGCCATGTCGCCCGATCTGAAGGATTTCGTCCTGAGCATCGACCGCCGCCGAACGGAAGTCACCGAACAGACCGTGGAGGTCTTTTGCCGCCGCGCCGACCACAAAAAATTCATCGGCGACAAAAAGCCGTTGTTCAAGCAGGGGGAAAAAGGGCAGAAAAAGCTGGAAAACCGGTTGATCAAAATCCTTTCCGGCGAAGCCCGCGTGCTGCAGAAAAACAAATACGGCCTGTTGCCTTTGGCCCGGCTCGGTCCCGGCGACTTTATCGGGCCGGTTCCGTTTTTGGACATTGGCCACGAGCCTCGCCGGGCCTCCGTGTACGCCTCTCCCGACCTGGAAGTGGAGCCCGTGGACACCGACCGACTGATGGAGGAATACGAGGAGCAATCCTCCGCCATGCGCAATCTGGTCGAGGGCATCGCCACCAGCATCTCGGTGACCAACCGGGTCGCCCTTCGGCACCAAAAGCGGAACGCCGAAAAAAACGAGTCTCAACCCGTGAAGCGGAAATGATCATGACGAAAAAACGACGACACGAGCGGGTGGATGCCATTCACCTTTCCTACATCTGCATCGACGAGGCGGGCAATGTCGTCCACGAAGGGATGGGCCGGACGCTGAACGTCTCGGAGGCCGGCATTCTGCTGGAAACCTCCTTCGGCACCGAGCCCGGCCAGAGCCTGAACGTGACGCTGGCCATCGGGGAAGACCTGCTGGACGTGAACGGCAAGGTCGTGCGGGTGGAGGAGAAGGACGAGGTCTGCCACGCCGGGGTGGAATTCCAGGACCTGAGCGGGGACGACCGATCCAAGATTCGAGAATTCATGGAAATGTTCCGATCCCAACAGGGCGAGCCCGATCCCGCTTCCTGAGAACGCGCATACCGAGGAAATTCCATGGAAACCGTTTACGAAACTTCGCTTTCGGGACTGCCCGCCGTCCGCCGCGGAAAAGTTCGGGATTTGTACGACCTGGACGACCATCTGCTGATGATCGCCACCGACCGATTGTCCGCATTCGACGTGGTCATGCCCGACCCCGTTCCGGGCAAGGGCGAGCTGCTCACCCAAATCTCCCTGTTCTGGTTCGAGGTGATGCGGCCGCTGGCGGCCAACCACCTGGCGACCGCCGACGTCTCCGAATATCCGGAAGTCTGCCGTCCCCACGCCGACATTTTGCGGGGCCGCAGCATGCTGGTCCGCAAAACCCAAGTGCTGCCGGTGGAATGCGTGGTCCGGGGCTATCTGTCCGGCTCCGGCTGGAAATCCTACCTCGAATCCGGCCAGGTCTGCGGCATTTCCCTGCCGGAGGGGCTTCGGGAATCGGACCGGTTGCCCGAGCCGATCTTCACGCCGTCCACCAAGGCCGAGGCCGGCGCCCACGACGTCAACATCGATTTCGACGCCACCTGCGACCTGATCGGAGCCGACCTGGCCGCCCGGGTCCGGGATTTGAGTCTGGCGATTTATCGCCGGGGCGTGGAGCTGGCCGACCAACGGGGGATCATCATCGCCGACACCAAGTTCGAGTTCGGGCTGGTGGGCGAGGAGCTGATCCTCATCGACGAGGTGCTGACCCCGGACTCTTCCCGTTTCTGGCCCAAGGATACCTACGCGCCGGGACGCGCCCAGGACAGTTTCGACAAGCAGTACGTCCGGGACTATCTGGAATCGGTGGGCTGGAACAAGACGCCGCCCGGGCCCAAGCTGCCGGACGAGGTGATCCAGGGGACCGCCGCCAAATATCGGGAAGCGCTGGCCAAGCTGACCCAGTCCGCCGATGGCGCCTGAGCCGGACCGGATTCCCCTGGCGGCGGTGGACCCGGCGCGGCCGGAACACCGGATCACCACCGCCGACGGAACCGCCGACCTGGTCGGGTCCATCGCCCACGTCGGACTCCTGGCCCCGCCGATCCTGCTTCCGGAGGGGAACCGATTCCAAATCGTGGCGGGAAACCGACGAATCGCGGCCCTGCGGGAGCTGGGCCGGACGGAAACGCCCGCCCGACTTCTTCCGCCGGACGTTTCGTCCCTGGACCGGGCCCGAATCGCCGTTGGCGACAATTCCTTTCAGCGAACGCTGAACCCCGTCGAGCAATCGCGCGGCCTTCGGGCGATCGCGGCGCATTTCTCCGATCCCGCCGCCCTGGCCGACGAGGCCGGGCGTCTGAACCTTCCCAGCCATTCCGCCCTGATCCAAAAACTGCTTCCCCTGGCCGGACTTCCGGAAAAGATCCAGTCGGCCCTATTGGCCGACGCCTTGGCCTTGGCCATGGCGTTGGAGTTGGCGGCGTTTCCCGAAGACGCCCAATCGGCGCTGGTGGACCTCTTTCTGGAATTGGGCCTTTCCCTCAGCCGCCAACGGGAGTTTCTGGCGCTGCTGGACGAGATCGCCGCCCGGGAGGACCGAACCATAACGGAGGTGCTTGCGGAGCCGGAAATCCGCCTCCTGTTGGACGATCCCGAAATGGACCGGCCCCGCAAGGCCGGGGAAGTCCGACGACTCCTGCGCCGCCGCCGATTCCCCGCCATCACCGCCGCCGAAGAACGGTACGCGGCCATCGTCTCGAATTTGCCGCTCGGCAAGGGGATTCAACTGACGCCGCCGAGGGATTTCGAGGGGGCGGAGTATGCGGCGACGGTGCGGTTTGGCGATTCGGGGGAGCTGCAAAGCCGGATTTCAAGATTGAGGGAACTGGCCGAAAGCGGTGGGATGGCGGAACTTTTGACCCAGAATCACCTGAAATAATTCAGCATAAATTTGAAAATGAGCAAATAGAATAATTTTTCTGACTTTAATCCAAATTTAATGGTGCATACCATGAAAAGAATTTTATTTTTTTGGCTTTTGCTCTTGCCCCTCTTGGCCTGCGGGCCGGAAGCGGACTACTTCGACACGCAGGAAGCAACGGTCGAAACTTCAAATTCAACAATTTTGCCCCAAGAACCGGCCCGGACATTTTTCTACACGCGGGCGCCGGAAAACGAGGCGGAGACGTTTACGGCCCTTGGCGGCACGGATTTTCGGATCAGCCACTCTGGGGATTGCGAGTATGTTTTCGATTTATTTTTCCGGCTCCCGGAAGGTCTTCCAGGCCGTGAAGGCTTACCGAGGGACATCTACTACGATACGATTACCTCGGGGCAGGGAGACCTTGAAAACACCTGGAGACTTTTCCTCCCCGAAGCGGAATATTTTCTGGATGTCGAAACCGATTGCCAATGGTTGGTCGAAATATCCAAAGTAACTGCCGAAGGCGAAGCTTCGGATGATGGATGAATGCCCATCATATCTCCGCAATTCAAAACACCATAAAAAAAGGGTTCCATCGGCAAGTGGATAACCGATTGAAACCCTTTTTATTTTAATGGCGCGCCCGGCAGGATTCGAACCTGCGACCTACGGATTCGTAGTCC
>JBKHDD010000002.1:0-86749 GCA_046541515.1 Desulfococcaceae bacterium | reverse complement strand
TCGATCTGGTTCGGCCCGGGATTTCCCTGTACGGTCTTTATCCCTCAAACGAGGTGGACCGGGAAAAGATTCGCCTGCGGCCCGCCATGACCCTCCAAACCGAGGTGCTCCACGTCAAGCGGGTTCCGGCCGACTTTCCCGTCAGTTACGGAATGACCTACCGGACGCCCGCGCCCACCACCCTGGCCACGGTCGCGGTCGGATACGCCGACGGCCTCGATCGACTTCTTTCCTCCCGGGGCCATATGCTCGTCCACGGCCGCCGGGCGCCCATCGTCGGCCGGGTCTGCATGGACCTGACCATCCTGGACGTCGGCGCCATACCCGACGTCGGCGTGGGCGATCCCGTCACCGTATTCGGCGGCGAGGAGCCGGGCGCCGTCTCCGCCGACGAAATCGCCGACCTCGCCGGCACCATCAACTACGAAGTGGTGTCCACCATTGCTCCCCGGGTGACGCGGGTGTACGCGGACGTTATGCCCTGAGCTTTTTTCCGGAACCTTCCGACGCCCCCTCAAACCCGCTTTTTTCCGCCCGAACCCGAGTGGCCTCCTCTCCTTCGCTCGTCTCTCCTTGAGCCGCTTTTCTTCCATTCCCAAACGCAATGCCGCCAAGCGAAGAAACGACTTTGGCGAAACAGGGGCGCCTTGCTTCAAAGATGAACGGAATGATTTCAATCCATTGCCGAAAAATCCCCTCCGTCTCACCTTAAAAAAGGGGGTGAACCCGCATAGCTTAACGGCATCGTTCCCAAACGATAATGGACCAGGGGAAAGTCGATCCACTTTTCCCGAATTTCTCCAGCCGTCAATCGGGAAATCGCGAACCGTGGGGCGCCGGACAATGGAGGGTCCATCTCGGTGGGGGCCATTCAAGGCGTGGAGCAAAGGAGCCCGAGTTTCCCGGACGGGGATTCGGAACGGAAGGGATCGGCGAGGGCGTGGAAAAAGTCGGGGATCGTTTGGGAAGGCGGCTAGCGCCGCCGTCGAAGCACGTAATCCGCGATGGCGCGGAGGGGGTCGGCGGCGGGGGGAAAGTCGGCAATGACCTCGACGGCTTCCCGGATCAGGCGGGCGGCGTGATCCTTGGCGGCATCCAGGCCCAGGAGGGCCGGATAGGTGCTTTTGCGGCGGTCCCGATCGGTACCCGCGGCCTTGCCCATAATCGACGGATCCCCCTCTTCGTTCAGGATGTCGTCGATCACCTGAAAGGCGAGCCCGAGCCGGTCCGCGTAGGTTTCCAGGGCGAGACGCGCCTCGGGGGAAGCCCCGACCAACCCGGCCCCGGCCGCCACCGAAGCCCGAATCAGCGCGCCGGTCTTCCGTCGATGGACCGCCTCCAGCGCTTCCAGGGAGAGGTGGGCGTTTTCGCCGGCCATGTCCCGCATCTGCCCCTCCACCATTCCAAGGCAACCCGCTGCGTCCGCGATCCATCGAATCGCCCTCAGCCACCGAACCGCCTCCCCGTCGGGCGCGTTTTCCCCGGCGACGGCCAGCACGGAAAAGGCCAGCGTCAACAGGGCGTCTCCGGCCAGGATGGCGGTGGCCTCGTCAAAGGCGATGTGGCAGGTGGGACGCCCCCGACGCAGGCGGTCGTCGTCCATGGCGGGCAGATCGTCGTGGATCAGGGAATAGGTGTGGATCATCTCCAGGGCGCAGGCGGCGGGGAGCACCGCCCTCGCGGCGCCGCCCACCGCCTCGGCGGCGGCCATGCAGAGAATGGGGCGAAGCCGTTTTCCCCCGTCCAGAAGGGAGTGGGCCATGGCCTGGACGATCCGCGGCGGATGATCCCCCGGTTCCAGCGCGGCCGTCAAGGCCGCCTCCACGATCCGCCGCCGTTCCGCCAGATAGCCGGAAAGATCGAACGGGAATTCAGAAAACATTGCGATCTCCTTGCCGCTCCCGGCCATGGTTTGCGGGAAGACCGGCGCGTCCCGGTGCGGCTAAGCCCCAAAGCGTCCGCGCTTTCCCGCCGAAAGTCCGGGATCGCGATGGGGCCGCAGAAACGGTCATGGGGTGGAAAGGCGGATTGGTCATTCCGGAATCCAGACCGTGTTCTCGGAAAACCGTATCCGGTCGGCCTCGGGCGGATCGGCGGCGATGCCGGGAACGTTGCGATCGGACAGCGGAGGGACCGCGCCCGCCTCGTCCACGCCGCGCGGCCTCGCCCGAATCACCTGGTCCGGCGGAAGATCGCCCCGGCCCCGGAGATGGTCCCACATCCGGTCCAATGCCCGGACCAGGTAAAGATGCAGCGGCACAAAACGGGCGTCGAATCCCGGCAGGGCGTTGAAGGCGTCCATGTGGTGGGCGTGGGCGACCTCCAGGTATCTCAACCGGCCGCGGGCGCCCGCGACCATCCGGTGGAGACCGAAATACGGCCGAGCGGCATGGTTGGGCGGCAGCACGGCGTCGGCGCGGCCGTGGACGATAATGGCCGGCCGGTCTCCGATGTCCCCGGTGGCCCTCACCTCGGCGATGCCCGCCGCCACCCGCTCGTGGGCTTCGGCCTCGGAGCCGGAAAGCGGCGCGCCGGAAAAATCGCGCCCGGTGGCCAATCCTCGCAGGGCCAGCGCCCCGCGCAGGTTCAGGTCCATCACGCCCCACGGAGAGATCGAATATCGGCTCAAACGGGGGCCGCCCCGGCTGTGTTCGTTGATCCAATCCAGACCGCCCACGGGCGGCGCCGGAAATGTCATTTCGGGATGGCGGGCGGTCAGCCACGCCATCTGCGCCTCGGAGAGCGGGCGGGCGGGCATGGGGGGAATGCCGGCGCCGGCGGCGAACAGGTTCCGCAACAACTCCGAATCGGGCGCCTGCGGGGTGAGGTCCGGCGCCAACGTTGCCACCCCATAACCCGCCACCGATTCCGTCACGCCAAAGCGGCCGTAGGCCGAGGCGTAGGTCACGGCGATGGCTTCGGAAACGCCAAAGGCGCAATGGGCCGGGGCCAAGATGTCCGAATCGGGGAGAATCCCGCGCTGGGCCAGCCGCCTTCCGGCCGCGGCCGCAGATTCCGCCGCCGTCCCTTGGGGAAGAATCCCGAGGCGGATCATCTCCTTCCGGCGGTTGTCGCAAAGAATCGGGTCCAGCAGGTTGAAGGGGGCCGTGGCCAGGTCGGGCGCGAGGTTGATCACCGGCTGGTAGAGGTGAAAGAGGGTATGCACGTCCAGCAAAGAGCGGCTGTGGGCCGGATATCGCCAAGTCCGGTCCCCCTGGCGGAGCACCAGTTCCGGTTCGGGCCGGGGCTGGACGTTGGGCTCCGAGGCCACCACGGCGCGGATCAGTCCTTCCCGATCGGCCTCCGCAGCCCGGAGGGCCGCCGCCCCGCCGTTGGAAATCCCCGCCGCGATCACCGGCAGGCGGGCGGGCGTGAGGACGGGACCCGCGCCTCGGATCTCCGGACGGTTGAGCACGTAAAAAGCGAAGCGGACGGCCCGCAACAGATAATGGCCCCAGCGCCGCTCGGGATTCCGGCGGGAATGGGCGTGTTTCACCGCCACCCGGCCGGGGAAAGCGGCCCGGTATCTATTCATATCCTCGCCGGCCATATCCTCGCCGGAGGAATGGACCCGGAACAGGGTGTGGGAATCGTCGCCGACCGCGAGGGCGCCGTCCAGCCGGACCGATCGGTCCCGATCCAGGTCGTGGACGCCGACGCCGGTTCCCTTGTCGGTGTAGGCCACCGCCAGCCCCCGCTTCAACGCCCATTCGCCCACCACCCCCACCGCGCCGTAAATGCCTCGGGAACCGGAGGAGGCGGCCGCCACCAGCCCCCCCGATTCCGGGGAAAAGCCGTCGGGCACCTGGACCATCAGCGCCACCCGCTCGGCGCCCGAACCGTCGTCGGCAAGGACGCGATATTCCCGGCCCGGAATCCTGCCGTCCCTCCCGACGTCGCCGCCAACGGTCGGGCCGAAAAATCGGCCATATCCGCCGCCCTCGGAGACATCGATCAGGCCGCGGTAGTTGTGGGCCAAGGCGTGTCGGCGCAAGACCTCGGACGACGCGTCCGGAGGAAGCGGATCGGGTCCGGCCGAAAGCCCCGTCGCCCCCCAGCCGCCGGTCAGCAGGTCGTCGTCCCCGCCGTCGAACCGGAAAACCGAAACCGGCCCCAAAACAAAATCGGGAAGCGCCGCGAAACGGGCGTCATCGGAGGCGGTCAAAAGAGGGTTTCCAACTCGTCGCCTCGGAACATTCGCTCCAGGTCTTCGCCCTGCACCTGACGGAGCCGTTCCATCAGCGTTTCGGAATGGCGCGCGGCGGCATAGACGCTGCCGTCGGGGGTCTTTTTGATCACGGCCAGATTTTCGGGGTCGAACTGGGTGAGGAAATAGCCGTCGTGGGTGGCGAGCAGCACCTGGGTCCGCTCCGCCGCCTTTTCAAACAGACCGGCGAGAACCGGGAGGGTGCGGGGATGCAGACCCAGGCCGGGATCGTCGATGCAGATGAGGGGCGGCGGTTCCGGAACGAGGCAGAGGCTGGCCAACGCCATGAATCGAAGCACCCCGTCGGAAAGGTCGGCCACGTTGAGCGCCTCGTCGACCCCGTCTTCCCGCCAGAAGGCCAGAAACTCGGTCCCGTCGCCGATTTCCCGGACCTCAAGGGAACGAAAGCCGGGGATCGCGAACTGAAGCAGGGATTTTAAATCTTCGAAGGCTTCGGGATGGTCCTTTTGCATCCGGTACAACACGGCGTTCAGGTTGCCGCCGTCTTCGGATGGCAGGTCGTCGCCGTCCAGACGGGCGGGACGGCGCATTTTGTGGAGATCCATGGCGGCGGGCTTGAAAAAGCGCCACCGGGTCAGATATCTGCGGAAGTCGTTGAGCAAGGGCAGGTTGGCGTCCAGGACGGTCCCAAGGCCCAGCCGGTTGGCGTCGGGCAGCCGCCACTCCTTTCGGATGAACGCGCCGTCGGCCGGGTCGCGCACCAGGCCCCGGCCGTCCCGAAAGTCCAGGAAGGTGAATCCGCCCGGGTTTTCGGCGTCGATGGATTTTTTGGTGAAAATCCGTTCGAATACGGGGCGGATTTCGCCCGCTTCGCGAACCAGTTCCCCCTGATAAAACAGGGGAAGGCCGTCCCCTTCCACCTGGGCGTTCCAGAAGCAGCTTTCGGGGCCGGGCCGGCGAAAGGGTTGCCGAACGGCCGGACCGGGCAAAAGGCGGCCCGGGAGAGGACCATGGCAGGCGTCCCGGAGCAGACGGAGGAATTCAAACAGACGGGATTTTCCGGCCCCATTGGCGCCGATGATCAGCTCCAGCCGGCCGAACCGGAAGAGAACGTCCCGGAATGGACCAAAGCCGCGTATCCGAATGGCGGGCAGAAAAAACGCCTTCATAACCATTTCTCGTTGAGTGCGGGAACACGCGTCCGGCGTCCGCCGGGCGCATTCGTTATCTAAAGGAGGTCACGGCACTTGTCAACGATCGGAAAAGGGGGCCTCAAACGCGCAAGCCCTTGCCGGGCTTCCCGGCAAGGGCTTGAACGAAATCGGATGGTGCCGAAGGCCGGACTTGAACCGGCACGGGCGTGGCCCACTACCCCCTCAAGATAGCGTGTCTACCAATTCCACCACTTCGGCACGAAAAAAACCGATTACTCGGCGGGCGCGGCATCCTCCGCAGGGGTGGATTCCTGCACGTCGCCGGAAGTCTCCTGGGCGGCGGGGGTTTCCGTCGCGCCGGGGGCGGTTTCCTCCGGCGCGGTGGTTTCCACCCGCTCCATGACCGAACCGCCCACGCGGTTGCTGGAAACGTAGGCAAGGCTGAGAGAGGTCACCATAAACAACACGGCGGCGGCCGTCGTGGCCTTGCCGAGAAAAGACCCGGCGCCGGTGCTGCCAAACAGGGTTTGGCTGCCCCCGCCGCCGAACGCGGCGCCCATGTCGGCCCCTTTTCCGGTCTGCAGGAGCACGATCAGGATCAGGGCGATGCAGACGATCACGTGAATGATTACCAATAGCGCTGACATTCCGGATCCTTGTTGTTATCGAATTCCATGAACGATTCCATGGGAGGCAATTTCTATTGGGAGGTTTCCTCAAACCGAACAATTCGAGAAAAATCCTCGGCGTTCAGACTCGCCCCTCCGACCAGCGCCCCGTCAATGTCGGGCATGGCCATGAGTTCGGCGATGTTCCCGGGCTTTACGCTGCCGCCGTATTGAATCCGCCGGGCTTCGGCGAAGCCGGAATCAAAAATCTCCGAAAGAGTTTTTCGAAGAAACTGGTGGGCCTCCTGGGCCTGCTCCCGGGTCGCGGTTTTCCCGGTTCCGATGGCCCAGACCGGCTCGTAGGCGATCACGAGATCCGCCAAGTCATTCGAAAGCAAGCCTTTTACTCCATTCCGAAGCTGCTTGTCAAGCACGGAAAATGTTTTTTCCGCCTCCCGCTCGCCCTCGGTTTCGCCCACGCACAAGATCGGGCGCAACCCCGCCCTCAGCGCGGCGCGGAGCCGGCGGTTCACCGTTTCATCGGTTTCCCCGAAAAATTGACGCCGCTCGGAATGGCCGATGATCACATATCGACATCCGGCGGACGCCAGCATGGGACCGGAAACTTCGCCGGTGTACGCGCCGGTTTCCTCCCAAAACAGATTCTGGGCGCCCAGGGACACGGGGCCGCCCTCCAGCTCGGCGGCGACGGGGGCCAGGGCGGTGAAGGGCGGCGCGATCATCACTTCCACGTCGCGGACGTCCCGGACCCGCTCGTTCAGTTCCCGGGCGCTTTCCCGGGCCTCGTCCACGGTTTTATGCAACTTCCAGTTTCCGGCGATAAACGGCGCGCGGGCCATGGTTCTCCTTTCCTCGTCGATTGGGGTGGCGGGCGGAACCGGTTCGGTTTGGCGGATTTCCCCGGCGCTACAGCTGCCGGCCCACCATGGCGGCCAGGTCCACCATCCGGTTGGAATAGCCGACCTCGTTGTCGTACCAGGAAAGCACCTTCACCATGTCGTCCACCACGTAGGTGGTCTCCGCGTCCACGATGGAGGAGAGCGGAGAGCCGTTGAAATCGCTGGAAACCAGGGGCGCCTCGGAGTAGCCCAGGATGCCGGAGAGTTCGCCCTCGGAAGCCTTTCGGAGGGCCTCGTTCACGTCGGCGGCGGTCACGCCCGACTTTTCCACGTTCACCACCACGTCCACCAGAGACACGTTGGGCGTGGGCACCCGCACGGCCAGTCCGTTCAGCTTCCCGTTCAACTCCGGCAACACCAGGGCCACCGCCCGGGCCGCGCCGGTGGTGGTGGGGATCATGGAAAGGGCCGCCGCACGGGCCCTCCGCAGATCTTTGTGCGGAAAGTCCAGCAGCCGCTGGTCCCCGGTGTAGGAGTGAATGGTGGTCATCAGGCCGTTTCGGATGCCGAAGTTCTCCAGCAACACCTTGGCCACCGGGGCCAGGCAGTTGGTCGTGCAGGAGGCGTTGGAGAGGATGTGATGGTTTCGCGGGTCGTACCGGCTGTGATTGACGCCCATGACCACCGTCAAGTCCGGCTCCTTGGCCGGCGCGGAGATGATCACCTTCCGGGCGCCCGCCTCCAGATGCTTGCCGGCGCCGGCGGCGTCCCGAAACAGCCCGGTGCACTCGGCCACGATGTCCACGCCCATGTCGCTCCACGGCAGGCCGGCAGGGTCCTTTGCGGCGGTGATGGCCACCGGTTTGCCGCCCACGCGGATGGCCTCCCCGTCGGGGCTCACCTCGGCGTCGATGCGGCCGTGAACCGAGTCGTAGGTCAGCAGATGGGCCAGGGTCTGGATGTCCATGAGATCGTTGACGGCCGCCACCTCCAGGTCGGGATGACCCAGGGCGGCGCGAAACACCATGCGACCGATGCGTCCGAATCCGTTAATGCCTATTTTAATGCTCATTCGACCTCCTTTTCCAGGGCTCGGGTCCAAATCAGGGCATCTTCCCCCGTCGCGGCGTAATAGCCGGGCCTCCGTCCCGCCGGAACAAACCCCAGCCGTTCGTACAAACGACGGGCCGGGAGATTGGCGGGCCGGACCTCAAGAAAGGCCGATGCGGCCCCCGCCGCGCGGGCTTCGGCCATCCCCGCCTCCAGCAATCGAAGGGCCAGGCCGCGACGTCGAAACGTTTCCGCGACGGCCACCCGAAGGATTTCCATTTCATCCGCCAACAGACGCATGACCAGAAAGGCGGCGACCCGCGCCGAACCGTTGGAAGATCGGATCACCCGGACCCGACTGTGGTCCGACGCCAGCTCGGCGGCGAAGGCGGCCCGCGACCAGGGGGGGCAAAAGGCCTCGCGATCCATCCGGACCAGGTCCGGAAGGTCGGCCGGGACGGCGGGTTCGGGCGCCGGGAAAATCAGCCGCGCTTGTTCCCCCTGAGGATGCCGCTGGCCAGGGAAATGCTCCGCTTTCCGAAGGCCTCCAGGGTTTCGGCCAGCCGCGGGAGTTCCATCCCCTCCCGGCTGTTGAGGGCTTTGATGACCATGGGCAGATTCACGCCGGACAACACCTCCACCCGGCCTTCCTCCAGAAGGGAATAACTGAGGTTGGACGGCGTTCCCCCGAACATGTCGGTCAGCACCAGCACGCCGGCCTTCCGGTTGGCCGCCTTCACCCCCCGGGCCACTTTGTCCCGAAGCCGGTCCACGTCCTCGTCGGGGTGGATGGACACCGACACCACGGCGTCGGGGCGGGCGCCCAGAATCAGTTCGGCGGTGTCGATCAGGGCGTCGCTCAACCCGCCGTGGGTGACGATCACAATACCAATCATATCATTTCCAATGGCGTCGCTTCGAAAGGCGCCCGGAGCCGCCGGAAACCCGGGCCGGCGGCCCGCCGCGGCGGCGTTCGGCGATGGGCGTTCCCCCCGGCGAAGGAAGATCAAACATTGTCGATGTCCCGATGATTGAGGTCGACCCAGCGATCCGGTTTGCGGATGTGGTCGTAAACGGCGGTCGCGACCGCCACCGACCGATGTCGGCCGCCGGTGCAGCCGATGGCGATGGTCAGATAGGCCTTCCCCTCCCGCTCGTACTGGGGAATCAGGTCGTCGAGAAGGCCGGTGAAATTGGCGAGGAAGCGCCGTGTTTCGTCTCGGTCCAACACGAAATCCCTAACTTCCGCGGTTCGGCCGTCCAGCGGCTTCAGCTCCGGAATGAAAAACGGATTGGTCAGAAAACGGACGTCCATGACGACGTCGGCCTCGGTCGGCACGCCGAACTTGAAGCCGAACGACGTCACGCGGATGCGCATGGGCACCCGTTTCTGGCTTTCCTGGGCCAAATCGGAAATCAAAGACTTGAGTTCATGAACCGTGTAGCCGGTGGTGTCGACGACCTGATCGGCGGCGTCCCGAAGTTCCGCCAGCTGGCTCTTTTCCTCCCGAATGCCTTCCAGAACGCTTCCGCTTCGGGACAGGGGATGATTCCGCCGGGTTTCGCTGAACCGTCGAACGAGCACATTCTCCTCGGCCTCGAAAAAGAGGATTTCAAACCGATACCCCGCGTCCCTAAGCTCCTGGAAGACCGCGGCGTGCCGGGAGACGAAGCCGCGCTCCCGAAGATCCATGACGAAGGCAAATCCGGCGATTTCCGAGGCGCCGTCGATGGGCAGCTCCAAAAGCTTGGGCAACAGCGCCACCGGCAGGTTGTCCACGCAGTAAAAACCTGCGTCCTCGAAGGCGGCCATGGCGGTGCTTTTGCCCGAACCGGAAAGCCCCGTGAGGATGAAAATCCGAAGTTCCTTCACGACGTCATTTCTCCGATTGATCTTCCTCGCGGATGACGCGAAGAAGCTCGTCCCGGTCGGCGGCGGCGAGAAGCCGCTCCTTGAACCGATCGTTTTTCAGCATCCGGGAGATCTGGGCCAAAAGCCGCAAATGAACGTCGATGGAGTCTTCCGGGGTGATCAGCACAAAAAAGAGATGGGCCGGCCGGCCGTCGATGGAGTCGAAATCGACCCCTTCCCGGCTGCGCCCGAAACCGACCAAGAGCCGATCCAATCCTTTCATTTTGCCGTGGGGAATGCCGATTCCGCCGCCGATGCCGGTGGATCCCAGTCGCTCCCGCTCCATCAGCACGCGGACCAGCTCCCGGTATTCCAGCCCGACCATCCGCGAAATCGGCATGACCAGTTCTTCGATGATCCCCTTTTTGTCCGGGGAATGAAGCTCGGAGAGGATCGCTTCGCGGGGCAACGCATCCAAAAGTTTCATCATGTCCAGAAAAATCCCGCCCGTGCGGCCGGGCCGCCCGGGCGGGGTCGGCGCCGGCCGGGTTTATCGGTTCGGCTGTATCAGCCCGTAATGGCCGTCGTTTCGACGATAGACCACGTTGATTTCCTCGGTCCGCGCGTTGGTGAACACCAGGAAGTTGTCCTGGCTCAGATCCAGCTGCATCACGGCTTCCTCCGCGTCCATGGGCTTGTAGTCCACCGTTCGGACCAGAATCTCCCCCTCCGGCTCCTGGCCGGGGCGACCCAGTTCGTCCAGCATGGCCGCCGCGCCGGCCCGGGGGGCGGCGCCGCGCCGTTCCCGCCCCTTCTGCTTGCTCTTCTTGATCTGCTTTTCCATCTTGTCGAGGACGCGGTCGATGGCCGAATACATGTCCGTGGTCTCTTCCTTGCCCTTCACGTTCAAGCCGCCGCCGGTGATGTGAATTTCCGCGATGTGGCGGTGCTTCTCAACGGAAAGCACGACGTTGGCCTCCGCCGCCGTGTCCAGAAAGCGGTCGAAGCGGTTCAACTTGTCGCCGACATAGGATTTGAGATGCTCGGAGGCGTCGATATTCCTGAAGGTCACGGACGTCTGCATAGGCCCCTCCTCAAATGGATGGGTTGGAGAAACGGCGCCGAATCCCTTCCGGCGCCATGCGCGCGGGGCGCGCGGGAGGCCGGCGCTCCCCCGGAACGCCGGCCCCCGACCGTCAAAACTGCTTGCGTTTGTTGGACGGCAAAATTCTCATCATCTCGCGGTACTTGGCCACGGTCCGCCGCGCGATGTTGATGTCGGCTTCCTTGAGCAGTTTCGAAATCTTTTCGTCGCTGTAGGGTTTTTTCGGGTTTTCCGCCTCAATGATCCGTCGAATGCGGTCCTGGACGCTGGCCGAGGCGATGGTGTCGCCGTTGGATCGATTGATGGAGCTGTTGAAAAAGTATTTGAGTTCGAAAATCCCCTGGGGGGTATGCACGTATTTGTTGGTGGTCACCCGGCTGATGGTGGATTCGTGCATCTCGATGTCCTCGGCAACGTCCCGGAGGATCATCGGCTTGAGATGGGAAACCCCTTTGTCGAAGAATTCCCGCTGGTACTTCAGAATGCTCTCCATCACCCGGTAGATGGTCTTCTGCCGCTGCTGAATGCTTTTGATCAGCCAGGCGGCCGATCGCATCCGCTCCTGCATGTAATCCTTTGCGCCGCCTCCCAGCTCGCCGCCCTTGCTCACGGCGTTCTGATAGAACGAGCTGACCCGCAGCCGGGGCAATCCGTCGTCGTTCAACACAATGATAAAATCATCGTCGGTTTTGTAAACGTAAATATCGGGGCTGATGTACTGGGGCGTTTCGTCGCTGAACTCCCGGCCGGGCCTCGGCTCCAGCCCCTTGATCACGTTGACCGCGGCCACCACCCGATCCATGTCCACCTTGAGCGCCCGGGCGATGGCCTTGAAATTCCGGTTTTCCAGATGGCCCAGATGATCCCGCGCGATGGCTTCCACGTGGGGGTCGTCGCAGCCGCGGTGGGCGATTTGGATGAGCAGGCATTCCCGCAGGTCCCGGGCGCAAACGCCCACCGGGTCGAAGGTCTGCAAAAGCGCCAGCACCGACTCCACGTCCGCCAGGGATTCCCCGCCGGTTTCCGCCAGCTCCTCCAGGGGAACGTCCAGATAGCCGTCACGGTTGAGATTGCCGATGATCAGACTGCCGATCCGTTCCTGTTGGGGCGTCGGCGAGGTCATCAGAAGCTGCCAGAGCAGATAGTCGCTAAGGGACTCCTTGTTGGAAACGAACGCCTCGTACTTGGGCCCCTCCCGTTCCTCGTTCTCGTTGGTGACCTTTCCCGGCGTGTTGTATTCGTCGAGGTAGTTGCTCCAGTCGACCTCGTCGGGAATTTTCTCCTCGATGGTCACTTCGACGGCGGCCTCCTCCCGCCCATGGTCGACGAGTTCCTCGGCCCGTTCTCCGCCGTCGTCGGGACCGTCGTCCTGCACCTCTTCCAGCACCGGGTTCTCCTCCAGCTCCTGGCGGATGGTGTCCACCAGCTCCAGGCGGGAAAGTTGGAGCAGACGGATCGCCATCTGGAGCTGGGGCGTCATCACCAGTTGCTGGGTCAGCTTGAGTTGTTGTCTCAGTTCGATGGCCATGGCGTTACAATCGGAATTCGTCCCCGAGATACATGCGACGGGCCGTTTCGCTGGCGGCGATCTGGTCGGGGGAACCGACCTCGATCACCTCGCCGGCGCTCATGATGCAGGCCTCGTCGCAGGCGCCCAGCGTTTCCCGGACGTTGTGGTCCGAGATGAGCACCCCGATGTTTCGGTGTTTCAGGTGAAAGATGATCTGCTTGATGTCGGACACCGCCAGCGGGTCCACCCCCGCAAAGGGCTCATCCAGCAGAATGAAGGCCGGATCCAGAGCCAGGGCCCGGCTGATTTCCAGTCGGCGCCGCTCCCCGCCCGACAGGCTGGCGGCCCGCTGGTCCGCGAGCCGGCGAATCCCCAGCTCGTCCAGAAGCGCGGCCGCGCGCTCCTCACGCCGGCTCCGGGAAAACCCGAAAAATTCCAGCATGCCCACAATGTTTTGCCGCACGGTCAGTTTTCGAAAGATCGACGTTTCCTGGGGCAGATAGCCGATGCCCCGGCGGGCTCGGAGGTACATGGGGAGGCCGGTGATGTCGTCGTCGTCCAGGAACACCCGCCCGGCGTCCGGCGTGATGAGCCCCACGGCCATGTAGAAGGTCGTGGTCTTGCCCGCGCCGTTGGGACCCAAAAGCCCCACCACCCGGCCGCTTTCCACCGACAGACGAACGCCGTTTACCACCCGGCGTCCCCGGTAGCTTTTGCCCAGACCGTCCAGAGAAAGGCGGGGCACGCTAATCCAACCCGGCGTCTCCGGGAAAGAACAGCCCCTCCACCCCCCCTTCGAAGCGAATGCGGCCGTCGTCCCGGTAGACGGTGATGGTCTTTCCCGAAATCGTCCCGCTTTCCGGCCGCGTCACCCGGGAGCCGGGACCGCTGAGCACCAGCACCCGATCGGCCGGGACATACAACGCTTTGGGACTTTCGGCAACGATCTCGTCGAACGTGATCCGCACGTTCCCCTCGGCCTCCAGTTCGCGAATGCCGCCGGCGCCCTGGTTTTCCTCCGCGCCCCGACCTTCGTCCACGGGGTTGCCCTCGTACCGGATGATCAATCGGTCGGAAAGAATGACCGTGTCCCCCTGAACGGCCCGAACCTCGCCGGAAAAAGTGGCGGTTTTCTGAACGTCGTCGGCCACCAGATTTTCGGCGGTGATCTGGACCGGCGGCGTTTTTCCCGACTCGGCGTCTTCGGCCGCGCCCTCCTGGGCGCAGACCATTCCCCCGGGGAGAAGCAGGGCGATCAGACACAGAATCGTTGCGGCCCGCGGCCGTCCCGCCGCTGGATCGTTCCGCCGAAACGGCCGAAGCCTCGGCGTCGACGCCAACAAGGAACCAATTGGGCGGGCCGGATCGGGACGTCTAAAGGGGAAAATCGTCACCAAAGGTGCCTTTCACGTTTCCCTGGAAGGTGGCCCGGCCGGCTTCCAGATCCAGTTCGGCCCGATCGGACTCCAGGGTCATGGCCTCCCCGGAAAGGGTCACCGGGGTTTCGGAAATCAGTCGCCGGGCCTCGTGCTGGTACCGTAGTTCCTCGGTTTCCAGCCGATAGGCTTCGTCCCGAATCACCACCTCGCCGGAGACCCGGAGATCGTGGCTTCCGGTTCTGAGCCGCCCTTCGTTGGCCGTAAGGGTAATGTTTCCCCCATTTTCCATGAAAAACACCACTTCCGGTCGATCCACCACCGCCAGCTCTCCGTTTTCGGCGAGCTTCGCCCCGGCGGCGTCCAGCTTCCAGTCGGTGAGGCCATCGCGGATGGCGGTCTGCTTGACCCGGCTGGCGGCCATGCCCACCTCGCTTTGGATGGACGGCCCCAGATCGTCCGCGGCGTCATCCCAAAAACGAAGACCGGCCAACGCGGCAAAAAGACCCGCCAAGGCAAGAAACATGCCCCAGCCGGTGGCCCGGCGGAGAAACCGGGTCCGTCGCCTTGTATTTTCGGTGGTCATGGGGAAAAATTTCGTGCCGGCGCTTTTGCGGGCCGGCCGGAGGCGGCCCCGGAATCACGAGTTCCGGGATTCATCGGCCACGTCAAGACAGAAACCGGGCAATGGTCGAATCCCAGCGCCCCCGGGCGCGAAGCAGGGCCTCGCAAACTTCCCGCACGGCGCCGCGGCCCCCGGGCCGGTCGGTCACGGCGTCCACCCGCCCCCGAACCTCGGGCGCCGCGTCCGCCACCGCAAGACTTACGCCGACCCGGCTCAGAAGGGGAAGGTCGGGCAGGTCGTCCCCTACAAAAGCCGTCGACTCCGGCCCCACGCCGGTCCGCTCCCGCACTTCCGGCAGCACCGAAGCCTTGTCGCCCACGCCGTCCCAGAGCCAAGGCACGTCCAGTTCCCGAAGGCGATGGCGAAGGGCCGCGCCGGAACGCCCGGTAACGACGCCCACCAACACCTCGTCGCGCAAAAGCCGAATTCCCAGGCCGTCCCGGACGTGAAACCGCTTGGTTTCGACCCCGGCGTCGTCGTGGACGATCCGCCCGTCGGTCAGCACGCCGTCCACGTCCAAGAGGAGCAATCTTACCCGGGCCAGTTTCTCCTTCAGGGGACCTTCCAGCGGGATCATGCAAGCGCCTCGCGAATGGCCGCCAGCCGACGGAGCAACGCTTCCACCCGGTCCAGCGGAATCGAATTGGGACCGTCGCAGCGGGCCTGGTCGGGATCCGGATGAACTTCCAAAAAAACCCCATCCGCCCCGGCGGCCACGGCGGCCCGGGCCAGCACCGGCGCGAATTCCCGCTGACCGGCGGAGGCCGTCCCCGCGCCCCCGGGAAGCTGGACGCTGTGGGTGGCGTCAAAAATCACCGGGCAGCCGGTTTTTTCTTTCAAAATGGGGATGGCGCGGAAATCCACCACCAAGTTGTTGTAGCCGAAGCAGGAGCCCCGTTCGGTCAACAAAATCTGGTCGTTTCCGGCGGCGCGAATTTTTCCCACCGCCGGAACCATGTCCCAGGGCGCCAGAAACTGCCCCTTTTTGACGTTGATCGGTTTCCCGGTGCGGGCCGCCGCCGCCAACAGATCGGTCTGACGGCAAAGGAAGGCCGGAATCTGAAGCACGTCGAGCACCTCGGCGGCCGGGGCCGCCTCTTCCGGACCGTGAATATCGGAAATCACGGAAACCCCGACCGACCGGCGAACCCGTTCCAGAATCGCCAGACCCTCCGCAAGCCCCGGACCCCGAAAGCTGTCCAGGGAGGTCCGGTTGGCCTTGTCGTATGAGGATTTGAAAAGGAAGGGCAGCCCCAGACGGTCGGCGACGTCCCGAAGGGATTCGGCCACCGTCAGGGCCAGATGTTCGGATTCCAGTACGCAGGGGCCGGAAATGACCAGCAGAGGGGAGTCGCCCCCCACGGTAAACGGTCCGATCCGCACCGGGTTGTCGGCTGTGTTTTCCATTGAAATCAAATGTTATCGCGCCCCCCACAAAAAGTCAAGAAACGAAAAACAACCCTTGATTCCCAATGGGTTACTTGGTAAGGTTCTCCGGATTTTTTCCTGAAACCTTCACTTGTTCGAGGCCGATGAAAGCGCTTCCCAAGCTCCTGCTGATTGTGATCGGCGTCGCCCTGGTCGGCGGCGGCGTTTTTGGTTTTTTTCGGATGGAAGGCGCCCCGCCCCAGGCGGAAATCCGATCCATGCCGGAAGCCCTGGGGGAACCCAAAGAGGTGGTTTTCGACGTTTCCGATTCGGACAGCGGGCTGCGGCGCGTGCGGATTACCCTGACCGCCCAGGGCGAGGAAAAGGTGCTGACCGAACGGGAATTTCCCGCCAAACATGTTTTCGGCGGCGGCGAAACCCGCCAAGAAACCGTTTCCGCCACCATCGATCCCAAGGCCCTGGGACTTTCCGACGGCGAGGCGGTCCTCCGGCTGACGGCCCGGGATTACGCCTGGCGAGGCTGGTGGCAGGGCAACGCCGCGACCCTGGAAAAAACCATCCAGATCGACACCCGGCCGCCCCGGATTTCGGTGCTGACCCAACAGCACAACATCAACCAAGGCGGAGCCGGACTGGTCATTTACGAGGTGTCGGAACCCGGCGCAGCGACCGGCGTGCGGGTGGGGGAGGATTTTTACCCTGGATATCCCGCCGAAACCGTTTTGGGCCGGCGGCCGACGCCCACATTCCTGGCCTATTTCGCATTGAACTTCCGCCAGGGACGCGGCACCCCCATGCACGTGGAGGCCTCGGACCCGGCGGGAAACGTCAGCCGGGCCGGATTTGCCCATTACATACGCCCAAAGACCTTTCCGACCGACGACCTTCGGATCAGCGACGGCTTTCTGCAGCGGAAACTGCCGGAATTCCATGACGACCTGGAAGACCTGGACGAACCGGTCCCCGCCGACCCGGTCGAGCGCTTTTTGGTGGTAAACCGGGCATTGCGGCAACTGGATGGCGAGAAGTTGCGGGCGGTCGCCCAGACCAGCGATTCCCGGAAACACTGGTCGGGCGCGTTTCTCCGGCTGGCCAATTCCGCCCAGCGAGCCGGCTTCGCCGACCACCGCAACTATTTCTACAACGGCGATGTCATCGACGAACAGTTTCACATGGGCATCGACCTGGCCTCCGTTGCCCAGGCCCCCGTGGCGGCGGCCAACAGCGGCCGCGTGGCGCTGGCGGAAGACGTGGGAATCTATGGCGGCACGATCATGATCGATCACGGAATGGGGATATTCAGTCTTTATTCCCACCTCAGCCGAATTCAAGCGGAACCGGGGCAGATGGTGGAAAAGGGCGACGTGATCGGCAACACCGGCGCCACCGGCATGGCCGGCGGCGATCACCTCCACTTCGGGATGATGATCCATTCCACCTTCGTCACCCCGGTGGAATGGTGGGATTCCCACTGGATCGAGGACAACATTCTTCGAAAAATCAAGGCCTTTTCCCCCCGCTCCTGATCCGGTCCGTTTTCAACCTTCACGCGAAAATTCAATGAGCCAACCCATCCAGAAAACCTATCGGCAAATCAACGAACGCATTCGCGCCGGCAAAGCCGTGGTGCTCACCGCCGAGGAAATGATCGACGTGGTCCGGGACAACGGTCCGGAGGAAGCGGCTCGGCAGGTGGACGTGGTCACCACCGGAACCTTCGCGCCCATGTGCTCTTCCGGCGCGTTTCTGAATTTCGGGCAGACCAAGCCCACCATCAAGGCGGCCAAGGTCTGGTTCAACGACGTGCCCGCCTACGCCGGGCTCGCGGCGGTGGACTGCTACATCGGCGCCACCGAGCCCGCGGAAAACGATCCGCTGAACCGGATTCCGCCGGGGGAATTCAACTATGGCGGCGGCCACGTCATCGAAGACCTGGTGGCGGGCAAAAAAGTGCAACTTCGAGCAACCGCCTACGGCACGGCTTGCTATCCCAATCATCGGATGGAAAAGCGGATCACCCTGGCCGACCTGCCCTACGCGGTTCTGTGCAACCCCCGCAACGGCTACCAGAACTACAACTGCGCGGTCAACCGGACCAAAAAAACCGTCTACACCTACATGGGCGCGCTGAAGCCCAAGATGGCCAACGCCAACTACTGCTCCGCCGGGGAACTGAGCCCGCTTTTCAACGATCCGCATTACCGGACCATCGGTCTGGGCGCCCGGATTTTCCTGGGCGGCGGCGTGGGGTACGTGGTCTGGCACGGGACCCAGCACAACCCGTCGGCGGAGCGGACGCCGGGCGGCGTCCCGGTCGCGCCGGCCGGCACCCTGGCCGTCATGGGCGACCTGCGGGAGATGAAGGCGGAATGGCTGCGGGGCGTCAGCTACCAGGGTTACGGTTGTTCCCTCGCGGTGGGGCTGGGGATTCCCATTCCCATTCTGGACGCCGACATGGCCCGGTACACCGGAGTCTCCGACGACCAACTTTTTACCCAGGTGGTGGACTACGGCAAGGAATACGGCCAGGGCGCGGGCAAAAGCTACGCCCAGGTCAGCTACGCGGAACTCAAGTCGGGGGAAATCACCGTCGAGGGACAAGCCATCCCCACGGTGCCGCTGTCCAGCATGGTCAAGGCCCGGGAGATCGCCGACATCCTGAAGCGATGGATCGCCGCGGGGGAGTTTGAACTGAGCCGGCCGGCGTTCACCCTCCCCGCCTGAAACCGGCCCGCCGATTTCCGCCATGAAGCCGATCCGCGCCTTCATCGCCTTTTCCCTTCCCGAACCGGTGATCGCCCACTTGCGCATCCTCCAGAAATCTCTCCGGGACGCGGGACTGGACGATCTTCGGTTCGTCCGGCCGGAAAACATCCACCTGACTCTTCGGTTTTTGGGCGACGTGGACCCTTCGGCGGTGGACGCAATCGCCGGCGCCATGGCCGAGGCGGCGGCCGAAGCGGCGCCCCTCTCTTTGACGGCGCGCGGCATCGGCGCGTTTCCCGCGGTCCGGAAGGCCCGGGTCGTCTGGGCCGGGCTGGCGGGCGAGACGGCCGAGCTGATTTCTTTTCGGGGACGGGTGGCGGAAGCGCTGGAAACGATGGGCTATCCTCGGGAACCGCGCCGATTTACCGCCCACTTGACCTTGGCGCGGGTCCGGGAACGCCGCCGGGTGGAGCCGGAACGGCTGGTGTCCGCCATGGAATCTCTCAACGCGCTGACCTCGCCGTCCTTCTCCGCCGGGGAGCTGGTGTTGTTCCAAAGCGATCCAAAGCCGAACGGGGCCGTCTACACGCCGCTCCGCCGGGCGCCTCTCGGCGGCTGATCGAACGGTCCGAAGCGGGCGACTCCCCCTGAAACCCGCGCGGGGCGCCCCCGGAGGCTCCGGCGAACGCTTGCCCCAACCTTCGTCCGAGAATTGGCCGGGAAATTTGGCCCGACATTCGTCCAGACATTCGCCCAAAAATTCGCCCCGACATGCGATGGACCAAATCGAAATTTTTCAGGAGACCGACATGAGCATATCCGCGGACAAGCAAAAAGCCGTCGATTCGGCCATTTCCCAGATCGAACGCCAGTTCGGCAAGGGCTCCATCATGAAGCTGGGCAGCCGGCAGGTGGTGGACGTGCCGGTGATTCCCACCGGCTCCCTGGCCCTGGACCGGGCCCTGGGCATCGGCGGCTATCCCCGGGGCCGGGTCATCGAAATTTTCGGCCCGGAATCCTCCGGGAAGACGACCCTGGCCCTGCACGCCGTGGCCGAGGCCCAGCGACAGGGGGGCATCGCCGCCTTCGTGGACGCGGAGCACGCCCTGGACACCACCTACGCCCGCCGGCTGGGCGTCAACACCGACGACCTGCTGGTCTCCCAGCCCGACACCGGCGAGCAGGCCCTGGAGATCGCCGACATGCTGGTGCGCTCCGGCGCCGTGGACGTGCTGGTCATCGACTCGGTGGCGGCCCTGGTGCCCCGGGCCGAAATCGAGGGCGAGATGGGCGACGCCCACATGGGCCTCCAGGCCCGGCTCATGTCCCAGGCCCTGCGAAAGCTGACCGGCACCATCGGGAAAACCAACACGAGCCTGATTTTCATCAACCAGATCCGGATGAAGATCGGCGTGGTCTTCGGCAATCCCGAAACCACCACGGGCGGAAACGCCCTCAAGTTCTACGCCTCGATTCGGCTGGACATCCGGCGCACCGGCGCCATCAAGGACGGCCAGGACGTGGTGGGCAACCGGACCAAGGTGAAGGTGGTCAAAAACAAGATGGCCCCGCCCTTCAAGGACGCCGAGTTCGACATCACCTACGGCAGCGGCATCTCCCGCACCGGCGACCTGCTGGACATGGCCGTGGAGCACGGTCTGGTGGAAAAAAGCGGTTCCTGGTATTCTTTCGAAGGCGAACGCATCGGCCAGGGCCGGGAAAACGTCAAGCGCTATCTGGACGAAAACCCCGAGCTGGCCGACGACCTGATGGCCCGGGTGCGGGAAGCCATGAAGCTTTCGCCCAAGCGAGACGATACCGCCGAACCGGCCGCCGAAACCGAAGCGCCGGAAGAAGCCGATTAGCCCGATATTCGATCCGATTTCGATCCGATTTCGATCCGGGTCGCCGCCATAACCCATTTTCCCAACCGACGGAGAGCGCCATGACCGGCAACGAAATCCGCCAGCGTTTTCTTGATTATTTTCAAAAACACAATCACCAGATCGTGCGCAGCTCTTCGCTGGTTCCCGCCGACGACCCGACGCTGCTGTTCACCAACGCCGGCATGGTTCAGTTCAAACGAGTCTTTCTGGGCGAGGAAAAGCGGCCCTACAACCGGGCCACCACCTCCCAGAAATGCGTCCGGGCCGGGGGCAAGCACAACGACCTGGAAAACGTCGGCCACACCGCCCGCCACCACACCTTCTTCGAAATGCTGGGCAACTTCTCCTTCGGGGACTATTTCAAGGAAAAGGCGGTGGAATTCGCCTGGGACCTGCTGACCAACGGCTACGGCCTGCCCGAGGACAAGCTGCTGGTTTCCATCTACCAGGACGACGACGAGGCGGGGGAAATCTGGCAAAAGCAGGTGGGCGTGCCCGAGGATCGAATCTACCGGTTTGGCGAGAAGGACAATTTCTGGGCCATGGGCGACACCGGCCCCTGCGGCCCCTGCTCGGAAATCCACCTGGACCGGGGCGAACACCTGGCCTGCGGCCCCGACTGCAAGCTGGGTTGCGAGTGCGACCGGTTTCTGGAGATCTGGAACCTGGTGTTCATGCAGTTCAACCGGGACGAATCCGGCGAGATGACGCCGCTGCCCCGCCCCTCCATCGACACCGGCATGGGGCTGGAGCGGATGGTCAGCGTGCTCCAGAACGTCTCCACCAATTTCGATACCGACCTGCTCCGCCCCATCATGGAAAAAGCCGAGACCCTCTCCGGCCGGAGCATGGGGGAAAGCCACGAGGCCGAAGTGGCCATGAAGGTGATCGCCGACCACAGCCGGGCCGCCGCCTTCCTCATCGGCGACGGGGTGTTGCCGGCCAACGAAGGGCGGGGCTACGTGTTGCGCCGGATCATGCGGCGGGCCATCCGCTACGGCCGGAACATCGGCCTGACCGATCCTTTTCTCCACGAGACCGCCGCCGCGGTTTTCGACATCATGCGGCCGGCCTATCCGGAGCTGGGCGAGGCCGGCAGCTTCATCACCAAGGTGATCCGGAACGAAGAAGTGCGCTTCTCCGAGACGCTGGACAAGGGGCTGATCCTGCTCACCGAGACGCTTTCGGAGATGGACGTCAAGGGCGAGAAAACGGTCCCCGGCGACGTGATCTTCAAGCTGTACGACACCTTCGGCTTTCCGGTGGACATCGTGCAGGACGTGGTTCGGGACCGGGGGCTGGCCCTGGACATGGCCGGGTTCAACGAAAACATGGAGCGGCAACGGGAGCAGTCCCGGGGCGTGGTCGCCTTTTCGGGGCTGAGCGAAGCCTACCGGAGCCTTTCCGGCGAAGGCTTCAAGCCGGAATTTCTGGGCTACGGAACCCTTTCCTGCGAAGCCGAGGTCCGGTTGATGGTGCGGGAAGGAGAAGCGGTCCAGTCCGTCTCCGAAGGCGAGGCGGTGGAGCTGGTGACCGACCGGACGCCGTTTTATGGCGAAAGCGGCGGTCAGGTGGGCGACGTGGGCACGGTCCGGGCCGACGGCTTCGAGATGGCCGTGGAAGACACGATTAAAGACCCCACGGGCCTCATCATCCACAAGGGCACGGTGACCAAAGGGACCCTTTCCGCCGGCGCCGCGGTGACGCTGACCGTCTCCGACGACAAGCGGTCGGCCACGGCCCGGAACCACACGGCCACCCACATTCTCCACGCGGTGTTGCGGCGGGTGCTGGGCGACCACGTGAAACAGTCCGGCTCCCTGGTGGCGCCCGACCGGCTCCGCTTCGATTTCACCCATTTTTCCCAGGTGACGCCCGAGGAGCTGGAGCGGATCGAAACCGAAGCCAACGCCCACATCCGCGAGAACGTGGCGGTGGACATCCGGGAGATGGACGCGGAACAGGCGTTTAAATCCGGGGCCACGGCGCTTTTCGAAGAAAAATATGGGGACCGGGTGCGGGTGATCAACCTCGCCCCGTTCAGCAAGGAACTGTGCGGCGGCACCCATGTTCAGCGGACGGGCGACATCGGCTATTTCACGGTGCTGTCGGAATCCAGCGTCGCTTCCGGGGTCCGGCGCATCGAGGCCATCACCGGCGCGGGCGCGGTGAAGGTGGCCCAGGAGCGCAACCGGCTGTTGCGGGAGGCGGCGGCCAAGCTGAAGGAGCGGCCGGAGAACCTGGTGGAACGGGTGGAACGTGCGATTTCCGAACAGCGGGCGTTGGAGAAGGAAGTGGCGGCGCTGAAGACCAAAATGGCCACCATGTCGGCCGCCGGCGTGGACGACGAGGCGCGGGAGATCAACGGCGTGAAAGTGCTGGCCAAGCAGGTCTCCGCCGACGGCGCCAACGCCCTGCGCGAGGCCGCCGATCAGTTCCGCGACCGGCTGAAATCCGGCGTCGTGGCCCTGGGCAGCGAAGCCGACGGCAAGGCCATGCTCATCGTGGTGGTCACCAAGGACCTGACCGGCAAATTCCACGCCGGAAAGATCGTCAAAGAGGCCGCCGCGGTGGTGGGCGGCGGCGGCGGCGGCCGGCCGGACATGGCCCAGGCCGGCGGCTCGAAGCCGGAAAAATTAGGTGAGGCGTTGGAGAAGGTGTATTCGATTGTGGAGGGGGCTGTGTAACCCAGAGCGCAGTTCTCTCCATCCCCTCGCGCCGCCCGATTCGAAAGTGAAAGCGGTCCTTCTCCGGAAGGATCGCTTTTTTATTGCCTTGGTTGGGAAAAAATGATGGGTATGATTGGAAAATCGAGGTTCATGTTTCCTTTGGACGTTGCAACGGGCGGCTTCCCACCCGAACCAGGAATGGAAGAGCAATGAGAGAGATCGAATCCATCCGTCTTCGGAATTTTAAAATTTTTCAAAATGTTACCATGAAAAACATTCCCCGGTTTAGTGTATTGGTCGGGGCCAACGGCTCGGGGAAATCCACGTTTTTTGAAGTGTTTGGATTTTTGAAGGATTGTCTCACTTTTACGGTGGGTTCCGCAGTACAAAGCCGCGGTGGATACCGGGAACTCGTAAGCCGGAATCATGAGGACGAAAACATTGGCATAGAATTGAAATTTCGCACGGAAATCGGAGGGATAAAACGTCGGGTAACGTATTATTTGGAAATTTCCGACAATAATGGAAAAACCCAAGTTGCTCGTGAAATTCTCAGATATAAAAGAGGCTCTTATGGCTCTCCAAAACATTTCCTCGATTTCAGCAATGGCCAAGGAATCGCTGTCGTCAATGAAGAGGATTTCTCAAAAACGAAAGAAAAACTAAACGAAGAATACCAGGAACTGGATCGCCCGGATATCCTCGCCGTCAAAGGTCTCGGCCAATTCCAAAAATTCAGGGCCGCCAAGGAATTCCGGCAATTGATCGAAAACTGGTACGTTTCCGATTTTCATATCAATCTGGCACGCGGGAGCAAAGATGCCGCCGGCTATTCCGAACATCTCTCTCCAACTGGGGAGAATCTGCAATTGGTCGCTCACCGATTGTATCAGGAACATCCAGAGGTTTTTCGAACCGTCATGGAGCGGATGAAAGACCGAATCCCGGGAATCAGCTCGGTTGAGCCGGAACCAACCAGAGATGGACGATTGTTGCTCAAATTCCAGGACGGCTCGTTCAAGGATCCTTTTATTGACAAATATGTTTCCGACGGGACCATCAAAATGTTTGCCTACCTGCTCCTTCTTCACGATCCAACCCCTCATCCGCTTTTGTGCGTGGAAGAGCCCGAAAACCAGTTGTATCCCAAACTACTTTGGGAGCTTGCCGAAGAATTTCGATACTACGCAAGGCGGGGCGGCCAAGTCCTCGTTTCCACGCACTCCCCCGACTTTCTGAACGCTGTCCAAGTGGACGAGGTCTTCTGGCTGGTCAAAAAAGACGGTTTTTCCCAAATCCGGCGGGCGGCCGACGATCCCCAGATCGTGGCTTTCATGGAGGAAGGCGACCAGATGGGGTACCTTTGGAAGCAGGGATTTTTTCCGGATGTCGATCCGCAATGACGGCGCTGGTGTTTTTCCTGGAGGAGCCTTCAGCGGCGGAAATGCTCAAAGGATTGCTGCCACGTGTGTTGCCGGAAGGCATTCCCGTCGAATACCGGCCCTTCGAAGGCAAGCAAGACCTGGAAAAGCGGTTGCCCCGGCTGCTACGCGCATGGAGGCGGCCGAATTGCCGATTCGTGGTGATTCGGGACCAGGACGCGGGGGATTGTCAAATCCTCAAAAGGCGCTTGGTGAACTTATGCAAGGAAGGCGGCAGCCCAAATGTTTTGATTCGAATCGCCTGCAGGGAACTGGAGAGCTTCTATTTGGGCGATTTCGCGGCGGTGGAAAAAGGGCTGGAATTGAAAGGGATTGCCAGAAAACAGAACGGCCGGAAATTTCGGACTCCGGACCAGCTCCGGAGTCCATCCCGAGAACTGGAACGTCTGACGAAGGGGCGCTACCAAAAGATATTGGGTTCCCGGCGGATTGGGCCTTGTCTCTCCCTGGAGGGCAATCGTTCCCATAGTTTTGGGGTGCTGGTTTCCGGTATTCGGAGTTTGCTTGTCGAAGAGGACGAATGAAAAGGGGGGATTGAATCCGGATATCCGGAATGATACCGGCCGTATTCTGATCATGCTCGGCCATCCGGATTCGAAGTCGATTGAATCAGGATGGCCAGGATAAGAGCAGGATTTTTAGGATGGATCCGGGATTATCCTGGCAAACTGGGCATCGTCTTCGATCTCGATTGTGGAGAAAAACATTTCGGAAGCGGGAGGGACCGCCTCATGGTTCTCTTTTTTCTCCGCGATCCTCAATCGGATCAAGTCCTCGGCCGCCGCTCGCGCCCCTTCGATTTCCGAGCCGTGGGTGGTCAGCCCCAAAGTCGGCACATGGGCGTAAAAATATCCTTCCGGGAAATCCGCGTCGTTTATCTTTTCAAACAAAATCCCATAAATCATTGGTTGCGTCCTTTACACTTACACTGGGAAATCCGACGGGCTTCCCGGAAACCCATTCGCCGACGAAGAGTACGCGCTGGCGACGAGGAATTCAGCCCCTTCCTTGTTTAAGCACAGCGACATCTCTTTGTAGTCTTGATTAAGCATGGATTTCTCCGTTGGTGGCCACGGACCACAGCGCGACGGTGATATCCCAAACCATCTCCATTCGCTCCGGCATGGTTCCGGAAAAAAAACCATCGTCCACTTCGTCGATATTCGTTTTACGAACGACGTTTCGATCCATTCTCAATCGGGGCTTCCATGGTTATCGAATCAGAACTATGGTTACCGGCAAATCGCATTCACGCCAAATTTTATCGGATGTAATGACGGGAAGGTTCATCACGATTCCCGTCGCAAGACAGGCACGATCTCCCAATGAAAGTCCCATCTTCTTGGTCACCGGTCGCAACAGCCCGGATTTATGGGACAAGTTCGCATCAAATGGAACGACCCGCAAGCCCAGCAGAACAATCACTTCGTGGATTTCCTCTTCCGGCATCCCATTTTCCGCCAACTTTCCGATGACCTCTGACAGGTTTACCGAATTGATCAACGCGCCAGGAATATAGTGGGCAACCTGATCCGCTCCCGGTTCGTCGTTCAGCAGTGCGAGGAGCGCGGAAGCGTCCAGAACGGCTTCATTCACGTTTCGCTTCCTCTCTCCGTTCCTGAATTAATGCTTCCGCGAGGCGGCTACCGGTTGGAACGTACTTTCGCACCAATTCTTGGGCTCTTTGAATGGCTTGTCTGACTGGCACAATTCGAATTTCACCGGAAACCGGTTTCAGGATCACCTCATCGCCCGGCTTAATCCCCAGAAATTCCTGGTATTCAGCCGGGAGAGACAACCCGCCGGCATCCCCAATTTTCGTTCGGATTTCTTCCATTTTCCTCTCCCGGCCTTCCATTGCCCCAAATTCATTGGCTACCGTCCGGATACGGCGCAGTTCGTTGGCAAGCTTCTCGTCACATCAATCTTCGGTGTCCATGGAACCGGCCCAAGAGCCAACTATTCATACTGTATGTCCAGTTTGGAAGTTCTGTCAAATCTGGCCGGACAGGCAAATTGCCTCCGGGTGAAATGTCCATTCATTCAGCCTTGGCCAAGCAATTTCACTCTTCATCCCGGTTCAATCGCTTGACCATGGTAGAAACCCGCCGTATGTTTGCAGTTTACCGAACCAAAATCCAACGGAAAATCTCTCTCCCTCCTTCCTCCCCCTTCCTCAAGTTCGGAACCATTTGACATTTTCCTTGTTGTCATTCGAGCGATGCCCAAAGCGATCAAGGGGCTGAAACGTCGGTCCTCCGCGATGGCGTCGAGACCAAATCCCCCAACCGCCCGAAGGACGGTTATCCATGAAAATTTTGTACACCACCGACCTGCACGGCGCGGCCTGGAAGTATGATCGGCTGTTCGATCTGGCCTGCGCCCATCGCCCCGACGCCGTGGTGAACGGCGGAGATATGCTGCCGTACACCCACGGTCCTTCCGCCCAGAGCGATTTCATCCGGGGAAAGCTGCGTTCCCATTTCGCGGAATTCGACGCCATCGGCGTGGATTACCTGTGCTATCTGGGAAACGACGATTTGCGAATTTGGGACGGGCTGTTCGCGGAAACCTGCGGCGCGTTCCACGGGGTCCACGACATCGCCCAGAACAAGGCGATGGTGGCGGGGATCGAATTCATCGGGATGAACTGGGTGGCGGACTACCCGTTCCGGCTGAAGGACCGTTGCCGGCTGGACACGCCGAACGGAGACATTCCGCCGCAGATGGGCAGCGGACTCCTCTCCACCCACGACGGCTGGCACGAGCTGGACGATTGGCATGCCTACGCCGCGAACCTTCCCACCCTGGCCGACGAACTGGCCGCGCTCGCGGCGCCGAGCGATCCGGCGTGGAGCGTCTACGTGTTCCACATGCCGCCGCACCGGCTGGGGCTGGACGTCTGCCACGACGGCCGGGAGGTCGGCTCGGCCGCCATCTACGATTTCCTGGCGGAACGCCGTCCCCGACTCTCCCTCCACGGCCACATCCACGAATCGCCGGAGATCAGCGGAGCCTGGAAAGCCGACCTGGACCGGACCACCTGCGTCCAGCCCGGCCAGTGCGAAGAGGACTGCCTGATCTACGTCACCGTGGATACCGATTCCATGGAGATGGAGCGGCACAAGGAAAAGCGCTGATTTTCGTAAAAGGAAGCGTTTTTACGCTGACGAGGCGTCAATTTGTTTGGCCTCCTCTCTCTGTTCAAGCTCAAGCGATTCCTCCGCTATCCGCTCCCTTCGCCTCCGCTGGAGTTCCATATAATAGGCCACGACCCGTTTCGGATCGTGATTGTGCGCTTTGGATATCCGACGGCGGACATCTCTGATCCTTTTGATTGCGGGATCAATCTTCATCTTCCAGCCCTCCCATAAGTTCAATGGGCATGACCAACTCCGGCACATACAGGCCCAAAATGCTGTTCATTCTGCGGATATGTCAAATCTTGTTCGCATTGGCCAGATGGCGACAATTCCACGTTAACAAGAAATCGCATTTATAAAAAGAGGCTAAGGCCAAATGCATGGCATCCCCAACCGGATCCTTCGGCATTACCTTGTTTCGGATGTATGCCTCCACAATCTCACCTATTTCGGGGATAATCTCCAAAACTTCGAGTTCCTGAATGAGTTCAATCGCTTTTTCTTTGACCGGGTGATCCCCTCGGCCAAGTTCATCGATAACGGCATCGCTGATTACAAGTTCGTAGGCCGTGCGCCGCTCATTCCACCACTCCCGAGTCCACTCGCGGCGGGCGATCATATCTGGCTCCGTCCGAATCTCGTGGAAAAAGCTGGGAATCGTAGTTTCAATGTAGACTTTGGGTTTCAATATGCCCCCGCACATGGTTCAAGGTTTTCATAGAAACAGACTGCAAGAACTATTGCTGGAGAGGTTGGGACCGGTTCCGTCCCGCCTGGATCTCCCGGGCCCGCGCCAGCAAATCCAGCGACTCCCGCCAGGAGGATTGGCAGAATTCGCAAAAGCCGCACAGGCATTCCCTGGGCGGTTCGAGGGAGCTTCCCGCCGTGGCCCGCCCGTGGTCCATTTTGAAGCGATCCAGCAGCCGCAGATATTCCCGCCGCCGGTTTCCGGGAATCAGGATCGGCGGAAACCCCGCCTTCAGCACCGGCGCGTTGGACAGCAGCCGGGCCATCCGGCCGTTTCCGTCGAAGAACGGGTGAATCCAGACGAAGGTCAGATGGAGCCGGGCGAAATTTTCGGCGGCCGTTTCCAGTTCCGCCGGCGTGGCCATGTCCCGGTTCAACAGGGTCAGCCAGCGATTCATCAGCTGAGGCACATCCGCCGGATCGGCGTATTGACAATAGACGCATTCGCCGGTTTCGTCGTGGACAAACGTGCCGTTGGGCTCCGCCTTCCACGCGCCGATGGGCTCCGACGGATCGGTTTCCTGGCGGGCCATGAGAATCCGGTGCAAGACAAACAAATCCTCCGCCGCCAGCCCTTCCGGACGGCCGATGACCTCCAGCACCCGCTGGATGGCGTTCAGATGACCGATATCCCGCCGATATTCCTCCAAGGAACGACCGCAGGGCCTGATCCGAAGCTCCACGATCACCGGGGTTTCCTCGGCCGACGGGGTTTCCGGTTCCTCCGCGGATTCGTCGGCCCCGTGAATCCAGAGATCCCGCAAGCGCCGTCCCAATTCGGTCCGCAGGTCCGGGTCCAAGCCGAATAAAAACGGGAACATATTCGCCTCCTTCCGGCGTGTCGGGAACGAAAACCGTTGCTCGGCGTCGCGCCTGTTTCGGTTTCCATCATCTCGGGGAGCGATTCCCCCCGAAAAGCGTCCGGGGAACATCCAGCGCCGATTTGTATTGGAAGGAAGGGAATTTCCTGAAACGCGAGAGGATTCGCTGAAACACGACAAAGCGGCCGGGAAACGGTGGAGGTGTCGGGTGGATTCGCCGTTGAATAGGTAATAATAATGCAGGAACGCACTGAATCAAATGGCGCCCGTTAGCTTTCGAGACTCGTTCCCGCCGTCCGAAGCCATTCCAGGCAATACGCGGCAGGAAACCATCGGCGAAGCTCGCCCGGATCCGGTATCGCCTTCTTCCTTCTTTTGTACATTCTGTGTTGATCCAATGGTCATTCAAAGGACGTTCCGTCTTTGACCCGGCTCCCGGAATCGTTCGAAACGCCTTGTCCGTCATGGCTGTCGCCATTTGGCACCGGCTTTGCTATCTTCGTTCCGAAACCCCGAAGCGGAGCAATTCATGATCTCCTTTCCCTGGAAGGCCAACGACATCCCCCACGCCGTGCTGGAGGTGAACAGCCGGTGCAATATCCGCTGCCGCGCCTGCTATCATCGCAAGGCGGGATGGACCAAGCCGGTTGTGGAGATTCTGGCGGAACTGGAGATTCTCGTGGAACGTCAAAATCCCCAAACGGTCAGCCTGGCCGGCGGGGAGCCGACGCTCCACCCGGAGCTGCCGGAAATCGTTTCAGCGATCCACAAGCGGGGCCTTCGGGTGGCATTGATCAGCAACGGCGTGTTGCTGGACGGAACCCTGCTCGGCCGCCTCGCAGACGCCGGACTGGACCTGGTCATGCTCCACGTTGATGAAGGCCAGGAGCGGCCGGACCTGCCGGAAAACGCCTCCTTGGAAGACCTCGACGCGCTCCGCTGGAGCCTCGCGGAACGGGTTCGGGCGGCGAACATCCAGGCCGGGCTCTCCGTCACGCTCTATCCGGATACGCTGGAAAATCTGCCGACACTGATTCCCCGGTTTCTGGACACCCCGGAATTCTCCTTCCTCTTCGTGACCCATTCCGTGGACTTGGAAAGCCTGTCACCGGATGATACAACCGGCGCGGGAACGGGGAACGCCGACATCGTCCGGGAACTGGAACGCCGCTTCGGCTTCCATCCCCATGCCGGCGTTCCTTCTCAATCCGGAGATCGCTTTTCTCTGCTGAGTTACTTCGTCCCGGTGCGCCTCGGGAGCGGAAACCCCGTCCGGTGGCGCTCCAAAAGCGGACGACTGGACGCCGGACTGATGGCCTTGGCCCGCCGCCTCCACGGCCGCAACCTGTTTTATTGCCCGCCCACCGGGGCCGCCGTCCGCGCCCAAGTGCTGTGCAACGGGCTGGGAAGCGGCCGCTTTCGCCAAGCCCTGGAATTCGTCTTCGGCGGCGGAACGCTGATCGGCAAACGGCTGCTGTTCGAGGAATCGCCCCGCCGGAACGCCCAAGGCGAACTGGAATGCTGCCGCCATTGCCCCAACCACACCGTCCGGCGCGGGCGGATCGTCCCCGTCTGCCAGGCGGACCTGGAACCCGCCGGAATCGGAGATCGGCCATGAGCCGGAAGAATCCAATCTCCATCTCCCCTTCTCCGCCGTTGCCAGGCTTGCAACAAAGCCCGGGAGCGACGAGTTGTACTCGTCGCATCGGAGGGCGCCCGGAACCAAGCGACGAGTACAACTCGTCGCTCCCGGGGTCGGCGATCCCAACCATCGCCGAAAACAATGGGAAACTCCGTTCTTTCTGCACCCGTTGCGGCGAAACGCACCCGGCGGAAATGCACGTCGAGGAAAACCGCCTCTTCGCCCGGGTGGAATGTCCGGAGAATCCAGGCGCGGCGCTTCTCACCGAGGACGCCGCCCTCTTCCACAAACTACGGCGAAATCACCCCGCGCCCCGAAAGCCCGAGGCCTGTCGATTCTGGTCAAACCACATTCTGTTGACGGAACGGTGCGATTGCCGGTGCCCGGTCTGTTACATGGATTCCGGACCGAACGCCGACGCCCCGTTTCTCCCGATTTCGACCGTCCTGGAGCGGGCGGAACGGGTGGCTCAGGCGGGCGGGGCCAACGCGGTGCTCATCGGCGGGGAACCCTCGCTCCATCCCGATCTGGTGGAAATCGTCCGCCGAATTCGAACCGAAGCCGGCCTCAAAACGATCCTCGCCACCAACGGCCTACGGCCGGCCCGGGAGCCGGAATTGCTGGAACGCCTCCACGCCGCCGGTCTCGGGCAACTGGCCCTCCAGTTCGACACGCTGGACGAATCCACCCTCCGGACGATCCGGGGACACGCCCGGCTGGCGGACAAAATCGCCGTGGCCCGCCGCTGTGGCGATCTTGGGCTGGAGCTGGGGCTGGTCTGCACCGTCTGCCCGGAAAATCTCGCGGAGCTGCCGGATCTCGTCCGTTGGGCCATGGCGCTGCCCCGGCGGCCGAAATACCTGGCGCTCCAGGCCATGACGCCGGTGGGCCGCCACACCGAGCGCCCCGCGCCCATGACCCGCGAAGTCGTCATCCGCTCCTTGACCGAGGCCATGCCGGAGCTGGAAATCGACCACTTCTGGCCCGTCCCGCCGCTGCCCGGCCTGGGGATTTACGTCCACCCGGACTGCTGCTCCAACGCCTACCTGGTCCGCAACGGGGAGAAACTGGAAACGGTGAATCGGTTCCTCGACATGGGGCGGATGATCCAACGATTGAGCGCCATGAAAACCGACGCCCGCCTGCCCCTCCTCCGCGCCCTGCTGGCCGGAATTCGCTGGTCCCGCCTGCCCTGGAACCTCCCCGCTCTCCCGGCGTTTCGCCATGGCCTCATGATCCTGGGCGTGGGCGATTTTCACCAGCCGGGGTTTTTGAACATGGACTGCCTGGACCGGTGCGCCACCGGCGTGGTGACCGACGACGCCATCGTCCCGGCCTGCCGCCACTACGCGGAACGGATGGACTCGCCATGAAAATCCTGCTCGTCATGCCGGACGCCGGCATTCACAAAATCCGCATCTTCGGCCGCGACATCTCCTTTCGGGACGCGCCGCTGACCCTGGCGGTCCTGGCCGCCCGCATTCCGCCGGAACTGGACGTGGAACTCGTCGTCGTGGACGAAAGCGTCCGCCGCCTGCCGAAGCGCGCCGATTTCGATCTCGTGGGCATCAGTTGCCTCACCGGCACCGCCTTCCGGGCCTACGATCTGGCCCGATTCTACCGCAAGCACGGGGCCCGGATCGTTCTCGGCGGCGTCCACGTCACCCTGCGGCCGGAGGAGGCCGCCCGCCACGCCGACGCGGTCGTCACCGGATTCGCGGAACACGCCTGGCCGGAGCTGCTGCGGGATTTCGCCAGCGGCCGCATGAAGCCCCGCTACCACGGCGGCAATCCCGAACTGGACGGGATGACCTTTCCCCGGCGAGACGTGCAAAACCGCCATCAATACCTGGTGGGCAACAGCGTGTTCGCCACCCGGGGCTGCAAGGGCGTCTGCGAATTTTGCAGCATCCCCGCCGCCCACGTCCAATGGCGGACGCGCCCGGTCGGCGAAGTGATCGACGAAATCCGCTCCCTCCCCGGCCGCCGCTTCGGCTTCAACGACGTGAGCCTCACCGAAGACCGGAACTACGCCCTGGAACTGTTCCGGGCCGTCGAGCCGCTGAAGCGCACCTGGGGCGGCCTGGCCACCAGCCGCATCGGCGAAGACGATGAACTGTTGGACGCCATGGCCGAAAGCGGTTGCCAGTTTTTGCTCCTCGGGCTGGAATCCGCCTCCGCCGAATCCCTGGCCGGCATCGGAAAGGGCTTCAACCGGGTGGACCGCTACCATTCCCTGGTGGAAAAGCTCCACGACCGGGGGATCTGCATCCAGGGCTGCTTCATCTTCGGGATGGAAGCGGACGGCCCGTCGGTCTTCCGGGAAACGGTGGAGTTGGTCAACGACCTCGGCATCGACATCCCCCGCTACGCCGTCTTCACGCCCTACCCCGGAACGCGGGCCCACCAACGGCTGCAAGCCGAGGGCCGTCTCCTCCACGAATACTGGCCCCACTACGACACCCAGCACGTCGTCTTCCAGCCGGCCCGCATGAGCCCCGAAGCGCTGGACGCGGGATTTCGCCGGGCATTCCACGAGACCTATTCCCTCTCCGCCGTCCGCCGCCGCTGCCGCCGTTCGCCCCGACCCGCCATCACGTTTCTGGGGAATCTGGCCTACCGACGCTATCTCCGGCGGCTGGAATCCGGCTACCGCATCCATCACGTCGGAGCGGCGGCGTGAAGGTGACCTTCATCATGCCGGCCATCGGGCGGAAGCGGAAGGGTTCCTACGTCAAAAGCTGGCAAATGGAACCCCTGGCCATCGCGGTCCTCTCCGCCCTCACGCCGCCGGAGGTGGAGCGAGAATTTTTCGACGACCGCCAGGACGAAATTCCCGATGACGTCCAGACCGATCTGGTGGCCATGTCGGTGGAAACCTACACCGCGCGCCGGGCCTACCAAATCGCCCGCCGGTTCCGAAAACGAGGCATTCCCGTGGTCATGGGCGGTTTCCATCCCACGCTCATGCCGGACGAGGTGGGGCGCCACGCCGACGCCGTGGTGATCGGAGACGCGGAACCGGTCTGGGGGGATGTGCTGCGGGACGCGGCCAACGGAACGCTCCAACCGCGCTACAACGGCGGACACCGGGGCGAGGTTCCCGCCGCGCGGCCGGATCGGACCATTTTCACGGGCAAACGCTATCCCGGCCTGAGCCTTGTGGAAACGGCGCGGGGCTGCCGGTATCACTGCGAATTCTGCTCCATCACCCGGTTTTACGGCGCGACTTACCGCCCTCGACCGGTCGCCGACGTGATCGCGGAAATCCGGACGCTGAAAAACCGGAACGTCTTTTTCGTGGACGACAATCTGGGCGTGGACCGGGACCGGCTCCGCCGCCTGCTGTCCGCGATCATCGAACTGGACGTCCCGATCCGCTGGTTTTCCCAAATCAGCATCGACGCGGCGGACGATCCGGAATTGCTGGATCTCATGCGCCGGAGCGGCTGCGTCTGCGTGCTCATCGGCTTCGAGTCCCTGGAGGCGGAAAACCTGGCCCGCATGGGCAAGCGGGTGAATCGCTCCGGGACGGGATTCGACGCGGCCATTTCCCGATTGCGCCGCCACGGCATTTCGGTGTACGGCACCTTCGTCTTCGGCTACGACGCCGACACCCCCGCCGTCTTCGACCGCACCCTGGATTTCGCGGTTCGGAACCAGATGTTCTTCGCCGCCTTCAACCATCTCGTCCCCTTCCCCGGCACGGCCGTCTACGAGCGGCTGCGGGACGAAGGCCGGGTGGAACCGGAATGGTGGCTGTCGGAAAGCTACCGCTTCGGCCAGGTGGCCTTCCAGCCCCGGAACCTGAGCCCGGACGAGCTGGAAGACCTCTGCTTTTCCTACCGCCAAAAATTCTACGCCCCCCGCAACATCCTCCGCCGCGGAATGGACCGCCAAGCCAACTGCGCCACACTCTTCAAAGCGGCGGTCTTTTTCATCTACAACGCCCTGAGCCTGCGGGAAGTGCGGGAACGGCAGATGTTGCCGCTGGGGGTTTCTTGGGAGGAGGGGCCGTGACCGCCCGCTTCATCCTCGCCGAAGAAAAACACGACGGCCAGCTCCGCCGGATCGTCCGGGAAACGCCGATTCCCGGCCACATCTCCGTGGCCTACGAGCGGGAGCCGCGCTTTTTCGACGCGCTGGAGATTTCCAGCCGCCGGTATCAGGTGGTCGCCGGGGCGGAGAACGGGCGGGTGCTGGGCATGGGGTGCCGGTCGGTGGATGAATATCGGGTCAACGGCGCGGTGCGGGAGTTCGGATATCTCGGCGGCTTGCGCTCCCTGGTGCGAGGCAGCCGGGTCACCGGACTGGCGCGGGGGTACCGGTTCTTTCGAAAGCTGCACGACGCCGATCCGGTTCCCGGCTATCTGACCACCATCATCGACGACAACGACCACGCGCTTCGCCTGCTCACTTCGGGCCGGGGCGGCCTTCCCACCTACGCCGATTTCGGGGAATACCGGACGGCGATGGTTTTCCTGAATCGATACCGGCGGTTTTCCCTGCGGGGCGCGGTGGAAATCCGACCGGGGAGCGACGCGTTGCCGTCGGAAATCACGCGATTCTGGGCCGAGGAAGGCGGCCGTCGGCAATTTTTCCCCCACCGGATAGCGGAACGGTTTGATCGATTCCGAGGCTGCAAGATGGACGATCTGTTCGTGGCGATCCGGAACGGTCGAATCGCGGGAACGGCGCTGCTGTGGGATCAGGGGTTTTGCAAGCAGCACCGGATCGCGGGCTACGGAAGAGGAATGGCGGGGCGCCTTCCGGCGATCAATTTGGGATTACGGGCCGCCGGTTTTCCCGCCATACCTGGGGTCGGGGAAGAGGTGCGGTACGCCTATCTTTCCATGATCTGCACCCGGGAGGACGATCCCGCCGTGCTCCGGGGATTGATCGACGCGGCTTATGCCAAAGCCCGTCGGAGAGGACTCGGCTTTCTCTGCATCGGCTTCCACGCGGACGATCCGCTGGCCGTCGCTTTGCGCAAGTATCCCCGCATCACCTACCGAAGCCGCCTCTTCGTGGTGGACTGGCGGCCGGAGGCGGACATCCGCGCCGAATTCGGCGGGCGCATTCCCTACCTGGAGCCGGCGATGCTATGAAGGTCGAAATCATCCGCCGGGAACGGCTTGGGGAGGGCGACGGGGAGCGGATGTTTCGCCTCCACGCGGCTTATTTCGACAATGTCCGGGCGAAGAATTTCCGGCGCGATCTGGCGGAAAAGGACTGGGTGATTCTGCTCCGGGAAGCGGATCGGATCCTCGGCTTTTCCACGATCCGTTTTTTCGACCACGACGCCTCCGGTTCCCGCGTCCTGTTCAGCGGGGACACCATCGTGGACAAGAGCAAGCGGCAGACCTGTTGCCTCGCCGGAGCCTTCGGCCACCTGCTGCGGCGGTTCCGCCCGGCGGATCGCCCGTTTTACTGGTTGCTGATCTGCAAAGGCTACCGGACCTACCGCTTCCTGCCGACCTTTTTTCACGAATTCGATCCGGGTCCGGGAACCAACGGCGGACCGCTGGCCGCCTTGCGAAACGCCATCGCCGCCGAGCGATTCGGGCCCGCATACGACCGGGAAACCGGGATCGTCCGGTTCAACGGAAACGGGGACTTCCTCCGTCCGGATCACGCCGGAATCGCCGCGGCCCATTCCCGGGACCCGTTCGTCCGGTTTTTCCTGGAACGGAATCCCGGATTTCGGATTGGGGATGAATTGGCCTGTCTTGCGCCCCTGGCGGAGGAGAATTTGAATTCGTTGGCAAAGCGGTTGGTGGCGAGGACGCGGGTGGAATGGGTGGAGTAGTTTTGCGGATGGGAGGTATTGAATCAGGATGGCCAGGATGGTGGCAGGATTTTCAGGATAAAAACGGCGGGGCCTTCGGCCTCGGGCGATCCTGCACAATCCTGATTCAAATCACGCAAGATCATGGAATCAGAATGGCCAGGATGGTGGCAGGATATTCAGGATAAAAACGGTGGGGCCTTCGGCCTCGGGCGATCCTGCCCATCCTGTCGTCATACTGAACATCCTGATTCGCAACAGTGGATGGAATCGGGACGAGGAGTATACGGAAATGGGCTGGATTCATCGCCTCTGGAAGCTGTCCGGACACGTGGAAGCGCGGCGTTTCCAACGGGCGCTCCAATATCCGGAACGCGCCCAGCGACGGGTGCTGACAACCATCCTCTCGGTCCACCGCCGGGCACGGGGTATTTCCGATTACGAATCCTTCCGCCGCCTCCCCCTGACGGAATACGCCGATTACGAGCCCCACATCCGCCGGATGATGGCGACCGGCGAAAACCCGCTGACCCGGGAACCCGTCCGGCTGCTGGAACCCACCAGCGGGTCCAGCGGAGGGACCAAGCTGATTCCGTACACGCCGTTGCTCCAAAAACAATTCCAGGCCGCCGTCCAGCCTTGGCTGGTGGATACGTTCCGCCGATATCCGGAAGTTCTGGGCGGTCGGCACTACTGGTCCATCAGCCCGAACACCCGCCCAAACACCCGATGGACGGGGGATTCCGGGAACCACATTGGGGACGGCGCTCCGTCCTTTCGCGCCATCCGTCCCAATTCGCCGATGGACCGCCCTTCCCGGATTCCCGTTGGATTCGACGACGACGCCTCCTACCTCGCGGGACCGGAAGCCTGGGCCGCGCGGCGGATTTGGGCCGTGCCGGAATGGTTGTCCCGGGTCGCGGACATGCGATCCTTCGAGTACCTGACGATTCTGTTCCTGCTCCGCCGCTCCGATCTTCGGCTGATTTCGGTCTGGCATCCTTCGTTTCTGGTGCTGATGTTGGATCATTTGGAACGGCATTGGGAATCGGCGGCGCGGGATATTTATGACGGGTCGATTTCAGCGGAAATTCATCTTCCATCGGTACTGGGGAAGCCATTGGGAAAAGCTTTTCGAGCGGACCCCAGGCGGGCGCGGGAACTTCGAAAATGGGGACCGAACCCGGATAGAATTTGGCCGAATCTTCGCGTGATCAGCTGCTGGGCTGGAATCCACCAAGAACCTTGGCTTGCCCGCATTCGCGCCGCCTTTCCCCGCGCGGCCATCGAGCCAAAAGGGTTGATCGCCACGGAAGGCATCGCCGGCATTCCTTGGAAGGGGGAGATGGTGTTGTCAGTCAATTCCCATTTTTTCGAATTTTTGGACGAATCGGGAATCGTCCTCCCGGCGTGGGATTTGCGTGAAGGAAGGGAGTACCGCCTGTTGCTCACGGTGGGAAACGGCTTCCTCCGCTATCAGACCTGGGACATTGTGCGGGTTGCCGGCTTCCGGGACCGAACCCCGCGTATCGAATTCCTCGCCCGGGACGCCACCTCCGACATGGTCGGCGAAAAACTCCACGAAGCCCACGTCGCCGAAATCCTCCACCGCCTGCTGCCGGAAGTCCCGTTCAAAATGCTGGCCCCTTGGGCGGACGGAGAATGTCGAGGGTACATGCTGTGCTGCCGGTTGCCGGAAGGAATGGAGCCGGAGGGCGTCCTCGAAGCGTTGGAACGGGAGCTGTGCGGGAATTTCCATTATGCCCATGCGCGGCGGCTTGGGCAGTTGGGGGAATTGCGGTTTATGAAAATGGACGACGGAGCGGCGGAACGGTTTCGGCGGGAGGTGGCGGCCCAAAACGGCTGCGGCGTTGGAGACGTAAAATTTCCGAGGCTTGCTAATGACGCCGCAATCAATCCGACATTTTATGTCCAGAGCATGGCAGGCCTCGACCTGACTTGCGAAAAATTGCGTCCGCCCACCGCAAGCTTTTGAATTTCGATAGAATCGCGACGTGATTTTTACCGAACCATTGCGCAAGGTCACTCCCGAAACACCAACCGATCCGCCGCCTCCATGCGTTTGACGGCGTCGGCGCGGAGGCGGACGATGTCGAGGTCTTCGATGCCCAAAAGGTCCAGGGCGCGGCGGGGGTTGGCGCGGAAGTGGCGGATCAGGTATTCTTGGATGCCCTCGTCGCGGATCAGCCGGTAAAAGGTGGGCAGGGCCGGAAACCAGATATTGTCCGGCTCGATGTCCCGCAAGCGTTTCCAGATCGTCCGCTTGCTTTCGTCGCCAAAGTATTCCAGCCAACGGTCCATGTAGCGGGCTTCCGCCATCTGGTCGGCCCGCCGGAGCAACGCGTCGGCCTCGCCCCGAAGCCGCTCCACTTCCCGCAATGTTTCCTTTTTGACCCACCGGATCGACGTGCGCCAAAGCCCGTCGCGCTGGTACTCGTAGGGATAGGGTTCCATCCCTTCGGGGATGCAGGTGCAGTTGTATTGGAACCGGGTGCGGACGCGGTGGTTTGGGTCCCGCTCGCGGATCACCGTCACCGCCCCTTCGCCGCAGGGGCAGCCGTGGTCTTCCCGGGAAAATTCTTTCCAATCCATCATCAGACCGTCCGATTCACGATTCCACGTCGTTCCGGCCCCAATTCCCGCCACGCCTGCCAAAGAGGGGTTGTCCGGCCATTCAAAAATCTTCTTGCGCTACCGAATCAACCGGGCCGCAGCCTTAAACTTTCCATTGATGGCCAACGTCATGTCGGCCGCTTCCTCCAACTGCTCCGCCGCCGCCGCCAGGCCGTTTTCCCGGGCCTTTTCCGCCCACTGGCGATAGGTGTCCGCATGGTCGGCGTTGTGGCCCAGCCAATGATCCAAAAGTCGCTCCATCCGGTCGGCAAAGGACATCTCGCCGCCGTCGCCATGGGAATGATCGTGGGAATGAGAATGGGAATGGGAATGATGATGCTCGCTCATGCCGCGCTCCTTTCAAGGAGTTGGACCGAAAAATTCGGTTGAAGAAAATGTTAAAGTTTCGGGGGACGGATCACCGGGAAACCCCGATCGGCTCGGGGCGCCCCTTATTCGGAAAGGCGGCGGCGGGCCAAACCGGCCGCCCGGCTCCGGGGATATCGCTGAACCAGCCGCTCCCAATGGGTCCGGGCCGCTTCGGCGTCGCCTCGCCGGTGAAAGCAGAGCCCCAGCTTGAAAAAGGCGTCCGGGACCTTGTTGCCGTTCGGATGTTCCACCAGCACCCGGCGAAAGTGGACGCCGGCCTCCCGGTACTGTTCCTGGGCGTAGTAGGACTCCCCGATCCAATAGCGGGCGTTGTCGCTCAGGGAATGATCCGGAAACCGCTCCACAAACGCCTCGAATCCGGCGCGGGCCCGTTCGAAATCTCCGCCTTCGTAAAAGGCCCGGGCCTTGCGGTACATGCGATCGGGATTCGCCGTATGGCCCGCCCGCCCCATCCCGCGCGACGGTTTGGCCGGCGCGGCGGGCGTCACGTGGCGGGCCGTCTCCCGGGCGGCCACGGCGCGGGAGTCGTTCAAAATGTGGAAAAGGCTTCGGTGGAAGGACTCGGACACCTCGCGGTACCGGGGCGTCTCCCCGGTCGGGGTCGCGACGACGCCGCTTTCGGTTTCGCTTCCGTTCCCCCGCGAAGACGCCCCGTCGGCCTGGGAAACCGCGCAGCCGGAAAACCAGATCGGCCCGCTCAACGCCAGAAAAATCAGGAAAGAACCGCAACGAATCCCCGAAGATCGCTCCCCTTCCCCGACGCGGTTTCGATTTCGGCAACACCGACGAATTCGCCCCGTCAAACCCATCGCCTCTTCTCCTTCCACCGGGCTGAAATGCGCCCGATTCCGGGACTTGCCAAGCGCCGCAAACCTGCTATAACCCGCCGAATGATCCGCAAAGCCGCCATCAACGACATCCCGGAAATCCATCGGCTGCTGGCCCTCTGGGCCGCGCGGGGCGATCTGCTCGCCCGGCCCCTCGGCAAGCTGTACGACCACCTGCGCGATTTCTGGGTCTGGGCGGAACCGGAAGGCGGCGCCGTCCTCGGCTGCTGCGCCCTCCAGTTCTGCTGGGAAGACCTGGCCGAAATCCGCTCCCTGGCCGTCCACCCCGACCACCAGGGCCGAAAGATCGGCCGAAAGCTGGTGGAAACGGCCATGGAAGAGGCCCGGGCCTTCGGGGTCCAACGGGTCTTCACCCTCACCTACCGGCCCGCGTTTTTCCAAAAATTGGGTTTCCGCCTGATCGACCGGGGGGAACTGCCGCTGAAAATCTGGAGCGACTGCGTGGCCTGCGTCAACTTTCCCAACTGCGACGAAAACGCCATGATGACGGAACTGACCCCGCCGGCCCCGCGTCTCCCCGGGGGGCAGTCGGACGCGATCAGGCGTAGATGAAATTTAGCGGCAGCGGTGGATACTCCCAGACGCCGGGCTTGGGCATAATGTGCTGGGTGGCCACGCTCAGCCAGTTTACGTCCGACTTGATCTCCCGCAACTTGCCGTCGTCGGGCGGCCTCGCCCAGTTGGTGTGGGCGTAGGTCACCTGAAAAATGCAGACGCTCCGGTCGTCGTCCCGGGCCACCACGTAGTTTTTCCGAAAACTTTTGAGGCTGATGTGATGGTTCTCGGCCAGCCCCCGAACGTCTTCCGCGGAAAAGGTCATGAGCACCATCTTGGCCACCCCGCGCTCGGACAACCGAATCAGCGCCCGAGACTCGCTGCTGGCGGCGTAAACGGTGGTGATGCATTGAATCCGTTTGAGATACTGGGCCGCCACGCAGGCGGCGGTCCGCCGTCCGCCCACCATGGACGGCAGGCCGTAGTATTCGAAAAACTTCTTTTGGACATCCTCGGCGTACTTGTCGCCCTTTTCATACAAATCCTTGGAAATGTAGCGCAAATGCCGCCCAAGATCCTCGGCGGCGTCGGCGATGGGCCAGTCGATCCGGACGTGAAAATGGGACAACAGATACCGGTTCCGGGAGCGGGCGGCGGGGTCCCGCTGAATCAGCAGGGCGTAATCCACCGGGAGCAGCACCTTCAGAAAATCGAAGAAATGGGCCGACTCCAGATACTTGTGATAGCGGTCAAAACTGCCCGATAGCGGCAGGGTCTTGGAGCGGAGGAGGTTGGTCTTGGTGGTTTTGTTGGCGTCGAAAAAGCGGATGTATTTTTTGTGGATCGCGGAGATGGAGTCCTCCACGAAGAGCACCAGAAAAGAGCGCTGAAGCTCGTATTCCATGTCGGGCAGGATGGCCCGGGGCTTCAGCTCCCGCTTTTCCACGAAGGGATAGGGCTCCCGCTCCTCCTTGAAGCGCTCGTAGGAATCGATGAGACCGTACCGAACCATGAACTGGTCCAGTTCGTCCCGCAACAACTCGTAATAGGACCGCCGAAGCCGATTGGCCTGGCTCAACTCCTCTCGAATGCTCCAAAACGCCACCGATGGTCGCCCGCCGCCCTTTCCGCTTTCGCCTGTTCATAACGTTCCGCGCGCCGCCTCGCGCCCCCCGCTCCACCGTCATCGGTCTTTCCGAAATCACCCGCCGTTGGCTCACCCGCAGTTGGCCGAATCCAACGCCTTGACCGCCGGCAACGGCTTGCCCTCCATCAGCGTCAGAAACGCGCCGCCGCCGGTGGAAATATAGCTGATCCGTTCCACCTCGCCGGCCTTGTGGATCGCCACGTCGGTGTCGCCCCCGCCCACGATGGTCAGGGCGTAGGAATCGGCCACCGTCTCCACCATGCGCAGGGTGCCCCGGCTGAAGGCGTCCATTTCGAACACGCCCATGGGGCCGTTCCAGATGATGGTCTTGGCGTTGTACAGCGCCTCGCTGTACAACAAGGACGTGGCCGGTCCGATGTCCAGGGCCATCCAGTCCGGGGGAATTTCCGGCGCGGGAACGATGATGGACTCGGCGTCCGCGTCGAAGCGGCTGGCCGCCACCACGTCCACCGGAAGGTAGAGCCGAACGCCCCGCTCCGCCGCCCGGTCCATCAACGCGCCGGCGGAATCCAGCAGATCTTCCTCCACCTTGGACTTGCCCACGTCCAGCCCCTTCCGCTTGAGGAAGGTGTTGGCCATGGCCCCGCCGACGATCAGCTTGTCCACATGGTCCAGCATGTTCTCCATGGCCTTGAGCTTGCTGGAAACCTTGGCCCCGCCCACGATGGCCACCAGGGGCCGGCGCGGATCCTTCATGGCCTTGGCGAAATAGTCCAATTCTTTCTGGAGCAGGAATCCGGCCACGCACGTTTCGGCAAATTGGGTGACGGAAACCACCGAGGCGTTGACCCGATGGGAAACGGCGAAGGCGTCGTTGACGTAGATGTCGCAGAGTTCCGCCAAGGCCTTCCCGAAATCGTCGTCGTTGGCCTGCTCCTCGGCGTGATAGCGCAGGTTTTCCAGCAGCAACACGTCGCCGGGCTTCATGGCTTGAACCTGCTCGCGCACTCCGTCGCCCACGCAGTCTTGGGCCATGGCGACCTCCGTCCCGAGGAGGCGGCCCAGCCGCTTGGCCACCGGTTTCAGGCTGAATTCCGGGACCGCCTTGCCTTCGGGGCGGCCCAGGTGCGAGGCGAGGATGACTTTGGCGTTGTGGTCCAGGGCATATTGGACGGTGGGCAACACCGCCCGAATCCGGGCGTCGTCGGTGATGTTCTGGTATTCGTCCAAAGGCACGTTGAAATCGACCCGGATGAGCAGCCGCTTTCCCGATATCTCCACGTCCCGGATGGTTTTCATCAGCCCCGCTCCTTTTTTTTGGGTATGCAACGCCGTTGCCGGTCCAGACATTTGCGCTTGGACCACCGCTCAAAAAAGCCCATCATGCCGGAATGATAGGCCCGGTCCACCGCCTCTTCGCGGACTTTAACCCCACCGCCGCTCTTCAAGGCTTTTCTCATGCACTCCGTCTTGAAGACGCAACTCATGCAGCCCGGCGGCGAGGAACGAAGGCCGTGCTCCGCCACGGGGAAGACGGTTTCGAGGTCGCCGTAGCAGCGGGGACGGTCGTTGGCTCGGTTGTTGGACATAAGCTCCCGTCAATCGTCGAATCAGGTTCCACATCCATCCGGATCGGAATGGTTTTCGCGATAATCCAGTGCGGCCTGGATGTCTTCGGGCTCCAGATAGGGATAAAGCGCAAGAATTTCCCCGGCCGTACTAACCGATTTTACTATTCCGGCCACCATTCCCACGGTCACCCGCATTCCACGAATCGTCGGTTTGTCGCCCATTACCGACGGATCAGATGAAATCCGATGAAATGTTTCCATGCGCTTCCTCCCGGTTCCCGGCCCCAAAACCCATGCGTGACGACCGCGCCTGAATTTTTTCATACAGCGTTTCCGGCGCGATGTCCGCGCCGTTGGGCCAGGCGATGGTGCCGCCGTCCACCGTCGCTTTCCGGAATAAAGCGAGGTCTTTCAGTGGAAAAAAGATGGGACCCTTTTCGAGATACTCCGAGAAATCGAGATCGCCGGCCAAACCGTCGTCAAAGCGGATGTGGTAGACATAACCGCCCCGATATCGGATTTCGACGACGTCGTTCATGTCCCACATGCGTTTCTCCTCAAGACAGGGGATCAATTTTTTCCAAGCCTTCTCCGCTTCTCGCGAGCTTCCAGTTTTCCTCCAGTTCGGAAACGTGGAGATCAATCCACTCTCGAACAAGTTTGGTAGCGGTTCGGGAACCCAGATCGCCCTTCAGGATATTGCCCCGGAAATCGAAGATCGCCTTTCTTCCGGAATACTCGGCATGAAAATGGGGCGGATCATGATCCTCAAAAAACATTCGGATGATGATTCCGAAAAACCGGCAGATTTCCGGCATTTCCTTTCCCTCACCCCTGCCGCTCAAACTCCCGGTTCATTTCGGCGATGTAGCCCTGGTCGGCGAAGCTGAAGTAGGTGTTGTCGCCGATGACCAGGTGTTCGTGGACGGTGATGCCCATCACCCGGCAGGCGAAAACGAGCTGGCGGGTGATGCTCACGTCGTCGCGGGAGGGGCGCGGGTCGCCGGACGGATGGTTGTGGGCGAAAATGACGGCGGCGGCGCGGTGGGCCAGGGCGGCCTGCACCACCTCCCGGGGGTAGACCGCGCTGGCGGTGAGGGTGCCTTCGAAAAGCGTTTCGGTGGCCAGAATCCGGTTTTGGGCGTCCAGATAAATCGCCTTGAACCGCTCCCGCCCCCGATCCTTCATGTTGAAGTAGAGGTAGTCGAACAGCTCCTTGGCGTTGCCGACCGCGACCTTTCCCACCGCCTTGGTCTTGAGATACCGGTCGGCGGCGGCCCGCACCAGCCGGATGCCCAGGCTGTTTTTTTCCCCCACGCCCTTGACCTCCGCCAGCTCGGCGGGGGAGGCCTCGAACACCCCCTGGAGCGTCTTGAACCGTTCCAGCAGCGCCTTGGCCATGGGCTTGCAGTCTCTGCGCGGCGTTGCCAGGATCAGCAGCAGCTCGATCACCTCGTAGTCCTGGAAGCCGTCCAGGCCGGAGGTCAAAAATCGGTCCCGCAGCCGCCCCCGATGGCCCTCGCCCTTGTGCCCGCCGGAATCGCCCATCTCGACCGAATCAGACCTCGTCCAGCTCGTCCTTCAGGTCCCGGGTCATCAGCCGCCGCAGGGCCTCGGACGGGGAAAGGTCTTCGTACAAAATGCGGTAGACCTCGTGGCAGATGGGCATCTCCACGTCCAGCTTCCGGGAGAGGTTGTAGACCGACTTGGCCGTCTTCACGCCTTCGGCCACCATCCGCATCTCCGAGAGAATCTCCGAGAGCGTCATGCCCCGGCCGATTTTCTCGCCCACCGTGTGGTTCCGGCTCAGGTCGCCGGTGCAGGTCAGCACCAGATCGCCCAATCCGGCGGAACCGGTGAAGGTGCGTGGATTGGCCCCCATGCGCAGCCCCAGCCGCCGCATCTCCGTGAGCCCCCGGGTGATCAGCGCCGCCCGGGTGTTGAGCCCCAGGCCCAGCCCGTCGATGACCCCGGCGGCCAGGGCGATGACGTTTTTCACCGATCCGCCCAGCTCCACCCCGATCACGTCGTCGCTGGCGTAGACCCGAAATCTCGGCGTGGCGAAGACCTCTTGGACTCGGCGGGCAACCTCCTTGTTCCGGCAGGCGACGGTGACCACCGTGGGCACGCCCCGGGCCACCTCCTTGGCGAAGCTGGGGCCGGAAAGCACCGCCAAACGCTCCTTGTCGAGCTGGGGCAGCGTTTCGGCCAGGATGCCGGACATGGTCAGGTGCGTCTCGTTTTCGATGCCCTTGGAGGCGGAGACGACCACGGTTCCCGTCGGAATGAAGGACGCCATCCGGCCGGACACTTCCCGCATCACGTGGGAGGGCACCACGATCAAAACCATGTCCTTGCCGGCGACCACCCATTCCAGGTCGGTGGAGGGACGAAGATTCTCCGAGAGCGGACAGCCGGGGAGGAAAGTCTCGTTCTCCCGCCGGTTTTCGATCTGCCCCCGCACCTCTTCTTCGAAGACCCAGAAATCGATGGGACGGCCTTGGCCGGCCAGCAGGTTGGCCAGGGCGGTGCCCCAGCTTCCGCCGCCCACCACGCCGATGCGGGGGGCGGCCGTTCCTTCCGTCTCCAGCGGATTCACGCCTCGTCCTCCTCGTCCACTTCCTCTTTCTCGGCGATTCGCGCCGCGCCAACCACCCGCTCCTCGGGCTCCATGCCGATGAGCTTGACGCCCTGGGTGTTTCGGCTGATCACCGAAATCCCGGCGATGGGCATCCGGATCAGCTTTCCGGCGTTGGTCATGAGCATCAACTCGTCTTCTTCGTCCACCAGCAGAATGTTGACCACCCGGCCGTTGCGCTCGTTGGTCTTGATGGTGATGACCCCCTTGCCGCCGCGCTTCTGCACCGGATATTCGTCCAGCAGGGTCCGCTTGCCGTAGCCCTTTTCGGTGGCGGTGAACAGGGTCTGGCCGTGGCTCATCACCTCCATGCCCACCAGGTAGTCGTTTTTCAGCAGGGTCATGCCGCGCACGCCCCGACTGACGCGGCCGGTGGGCCGCACGTCGGTTTCGTGGAACCGGATCGACTTTCCGTCGGCCGAGCCCAGGAAGACGTTGTAGGTGCCGTCGGTGATCCGGGCCGCGATCAGCTCGTCCCCCTCGTTGAGCCCCAAGGCGATGATGCCGCCCTGGCGGGGCCGGCTGTAGGCCATGATGTCGGTCTTTTTCACCAGCCCCTGGCGGGTGGCCATCAGGATGTTGTAGCCCTCCTCGAAGGCGGGCACGGCGAGGACGGTGGTCAGCCGCTCGCCCTCCTCGAAATTGAGCAGGTTGACGATGGCCTTGCCCCGGCTGGCCCGGCCGGCCTGGGGAATCTCGTATACCTTGCACCAGTAGACCTTGCCCCGGTTGGTGAAAAAGAGAAAGGTGTGGTGGGTGGAGGCCACGAAGAGCAGGGAGACGAAATCCTCCTCTTTGGTCCCCATGGCGGTCTTGCCTTTGCCGCCCCGCCGCTGGCTCTGGTACAGGGTGATCGGGTTGCGCTTGATGTAGCCGGACTGGGAGATGGTGACCACCATGTCTTCCTCGACGATCATGTCCTCGATGGTCAGCGCCTTGGTGGCCTCCACGATCTCGGTGCGGCGCTCGTCGCCGAACTCGTCCCGGACGGCCTCGATCTCCTCCTTGACGATGTTCAGCACCAGCCGCTCGCTGCCCAAAATCTCCCGGTACCAGGCAATGTCTTTGAGGATCTGCTTGTACTCCTCGATGATTTTGTCCCGCTCCAGCCCGGTCAGCCGCTGGAGGCGCATGTCCAGGATGGCCTGGGCCTGGAGGGCGCTGAGGTTGAAGCGGCTCATCAGTCCCTGCTTGGCCTCGGCCCCGTCCTTGGAGGCGCGGATCAGGGCCACCACCTCGTCCAGGTTCTCCAGGGCGATCTTGAGCCCTTCCAAAATGTGGGCCCGCTCCTCCGCCTTGCGCAGGTCGTAGCGGGTGCGGTTGACCACCATTTCCTTGCGGTGCAAAAGAAACTGCTCCAGCATCTCCTTCAGCGTGAACAGCTGGGGCCGGTTGGCCGCCACCGCCAAAAAGATGATGCCGAAACTGGTCTCCATCTGGGTCTGCTTGTAAAGATGGTTGACCACCACCCCGGCCACGGCTTCCTTTTTGAGGCCGATGGCCACCCGCATGCCTTCCCGGTCCGACTCGTCCCGGACGTAGCGGACGCCTTCGATCATCTTGTTTTTGACCAGGTCGGCGATCTTCTCGATGAGACGGGATTTGTTGACCTGGTAGGGCAGCTCGTTGGCCACGATGGTTTCCGCCCCGGTCCGCTTGTCCTTTTCCACCCGGATGCGGGCGCGCACGCGGATGATCCCCCGGCCGGTGCGGTAGGCGTCCCGGATGCCCTCCACGCCGTAGATGATCCCGGCGGTGGGAAAATCGGGGCCGGGGACGTGGGCCATCAATTCTTCCTGGGAAATCCCCGGCTCTTCGATGAGGGCGCACAGGGCGGAGGCGACCTCGGTGAGATTGTGGGGCGGCACGTTGGTGGCCATGCCCACGGCGATGCCGGCGGAGCCGTTGACCAGCAGAGACGGAATTTTGGTGGGCAAAACGGCGGGCTCGTCCAGGGTTTCGTCGTAGTTGGGGACGAAATCCACCGTCTCCTTGTCCAGATCGGCCAGCATTTCGTGGGCGATCTTGGCCATCCGGACCTCGGTGTACCGCATGGCCGCCGGGCTGTCGCCGTCCACGGAGCCGAAGTTGCCCTGGCCGTCGATCACCGGGTACCGCAGGGACCAGTCCTGGGTCATCCGCACGATGGCGTCGTAGACCGCCGTGTCGCCGTGGGGATGATATTTACCGATCACGTCGCCGACCACGCGGGCCGATTTTTTGTGGGGCTTGTTGTAGTCGTTTTTGAGTTCGCGCATGGCGAACAAAATTCGCCGGTGAACCGGCTTGAGGCCGTCGCGCACGTCCGGAAGCGCCCGCCCGATGATCACGCTCATGGCGTAATCCAGGTAGGACTTCTTCATCTCGGATTCAATGCTGACCTCGGGCATTCGTTCGGGTACGATCATCTTCCAGACTCGATTTCGAAGGAGGTGAAAAACGCGCTATTTTGAAAACGAATCAGTATAATATGTCCTATCGGAGGGTTCAAGGATTATTTGGTAGCTGGTATGGTAGATGTCGGTCAACGTGAGGAAGGCGGTGGCCACCAGCGGCCCGTAAACGATCCCCAAAATGCCGAAAACGCGCAGGCCCCCGATCATGGCCAGAAAAACCAGCAACGTGTGCATCTGCACCCGGTTTCCCACCAGCTTGGGCTTGAACATATACTCCACAACGCCCACCAGAATCAGGTAGAGGACGAACATCCCCAGCCCCGCGCCGATCCGGCCCCGCAGCAGCATGTACGCCGAGGCCGGCACGAAGACCGCCCCCACGCCGATGATGGGCAGAAAGGCCAGAATGCCCATGACCACGCCCCACAGAAAGGCCGACTCCAGCCCGAAGGCGGCAAAGATCATTCCCCCGGCCGCCCCCTGCAACACCCCGCAGACGCCGTTTCCGATGAGAATTGCCCCCGCCATGTCCTTGAACTTCCGGATCAGCTTTTCGTCCTGCTCCCGAGGCAGCGGCGACAGGTCCACGATGAAATCGATCAGCCGGTCTCCGTCGATGAGCAGGAAATAGATGACCAGCAACATGAGGAAAAAGTTAACCAGAAATTCCAAGATGTTGGAGGCGATGGCGCTGGCCTGCTCGTAGACGAAGAGCCCCACGAACCGGCCCATTTCGGACACCGCCTGACGCAGGATGTCGCCGGTCACCGCCAGATCGAAGGGGGCGATGAGGGCGTTGAACCGCTCCACCAGGCGGCTGCCCACCATCAGCGCCTTGAAATGTTCCCCCAGGGCCGCGCCCCGGGCCATTTGGTAGAGGTTAAAGGCCTCCCGGGAAACGATGGTCACGAAAAAAACGATGGGCAGAAAAAGCAGAAGAAAAATGAGGCAACAAACGAGGAAGGAAGACAAGCGGCGACGAACCAGGCGGGAAAGCCGCTCGTGAATCGGCTTGAAAAAACTGCTGACCAACGCGGCCAGAATCAGGATGGACAGAAAGGGCAGCAACAGCCACCCGATCAAAAAGGCCGACGCCGCGAAGATCGCCAGGAAATAGGCCACCATGACGATCTGGGTTTTCCGTTGCGGACTCATGGGCACCACGATCGGAAATGCTCCCCGATGGTCGGCGTGCGACGCGGAAAAAGGGTCGGCCCCGGAGCGAGACGCAAGGCCCGGCCGGGCGGCCGCCCGGCGCGCCGCCTGCCGCGCGGCGGGTTTTCCCCGTCAGGATCGGGGTTCGATCCCCGGGACGACGGACGGGGAAAGGCATGGAGGCCGGAGACCCGTCGGAAACGGCGCGAACCGAAGCCGCTGGGCGACGGACCCGCAAAAACACGTCATTCCGGCGAGCGCGGAAACGAACCGGTTCCGGCGATCGGCGGAATGACGAAGCGGATGGGCGGGCGGATTCAACCGCCTCGGGAAGGGGCGCGGGGGCGGAAGGCGAACGGAAGCGGAATTACTTGGAGAGAAACGCCCCGGCCACCAGCAGCAGCAGCAATTCGTAGGCAACGACGGCGGCCACGCTATGGCCGAAAATCGCGTACACAATTCCGCCGCCAATGATGGCCGGCACGCCGCAAAACACGAGAGTTCCGATTTTTCTGCTGATGGACATCCGATGTCTCCTGTGGGGTTTGGAATCGGGGTTGCGAGATTTTTCCGCCCGAGCCATGAACAAAGCCGCGACCGATGTCATGACCGGCGCCGCGAAAAACGGCCCGAGAGGGGGCTTAAACGGCGAAAGGCTAATCACATTCGGCCGCGCAAGTAAAGAGAAAAATGGCGGGACCGGCCGGGACCGATCCCGCCATTCCGGCGGTAGTTCATGCCGGAAATCCGCGAAAACCATCGAAAATCAGACGCGTTCCACGATCATGGCCATTCCCATGCCGCCGCCGATGCACATGGAGATCATGCCGGTGGACAGGTTGTTCCGCCTCATGTGATGCATGGCGGTCACCATCTGCCGGGCGCCGGTGCAGCCGATGGGGTGGCCGATGGAAATGCCGCTGCCCAAGGGATTGGGCCGTTCCGGGTCCAGCTCCAGCTCCAGGCAGCAGCCAATGGCCTGGGCGGCAAACGCCTCGTTCAGCTCGATCTGGTCGATGTCGTTCAGGGTCATGCCGGCCCGTTTCAGCGCGGCGCGCACGGCGGGCACCGGTCCCAGTCCCATGTAGGCGGGGTCCAGACCCCCGGCGGCGAAGGCCCGGATTTTTAGCAGCGGCGTCAGCCCCAGCTCTTTCGCCTTGTCGGCGGACATCATGAGCACCGCGGCGGCGGCGTCGTTGATGCCCGAAGCGTTGCCGGCGGTGACGGTGCCGTCCTTTTTGAACACCGGCTTGAGCTTGGCCATCTTCTCCAGGCTGGTTTCCATGGGCCGCTCGTCGGTGTCCACCACCACGTCGCCCTTGCGGGTCTTGATGACCACGGGGACGATTTCCTCGGCGAACCAGCCCTCCGCGATGGCCTTGCGGGCCCGCTCGTGGGAGGCCGCCGCCAGCTTGTCCTGGTCTTCACGGGCGATCCCGTATTTCTCGACGATGTTCTCGGCGGTGAGGCCCATGTGGTAGCCGTAAAAAATTTCATACAGGCCGTCGAAGACCATCAGGTCGTGGATTTCCTCGGTGCCGGCGAGCCCCATCCGATAGCCCCAGCGGGCCTTGGGCAGCGAGAACGGCGTCCGGCTCATGTTCTCCTGACCCCCGGCGAGGATCACGTCGGCCTGGCCGCCGGCGATGGACTGGGCGCCCAGGGCGATGGCCTTGAGGCCCGATCCGCAGACCTTGTTGATGGTCATCGCCGGGGTCTCCTTGCACAGTCCGGCCTGGATCATGGACTGGCGCGCGGGGTTTTGCCCCTGGCCGGCGGTGAGCACGTTGCCCATGATGACTTCGTCGATGGCCACCGGCGCGGCGCCGTCGTCCCAGTCCCGGGCTTCTTCCTCCAGGGGGATGCGGCCCTGGTCCTTGAGTTTGGCGGGGATTCCGGCTTTCATTTCGTCGTTCAGCTCGGGCCGAAGACCCGCCCGCTTCACGGTTTCCCGCATGACCTTCGCGCCCAGGTCCACCACGGAAACATCCTTCAACGCCCCGCCAAACTGTCCCACGGCCGTTCTCGCGCCGCTCACGATTACCACATCGGTCATATCCACGTCTCCTTGGCTGTCGATTGATGGGGAGGGGTTCACAAATATAACCAAAAACTGTAACAGGATCACCAGGGCCGGTCAACGGCCAAACCCGAAGAGGAGGGACGGCCATGTGCCTGATTCTGCTGGGATGGCGAGCCCATCCCGCCTGGAAACTGATTGCGGCCGCCAACCGCGACGAATATTACGAACGGCCCAGCGAGCCGATTCATTGGTGGACGGATTGTCCGGGCCTGCTGGCCGGCCGGGACCTCCGGGGCGGCGGCGCCTGGATGGGCGTCACCCGGGCGGGCCGCTTCGCCGCCGTGACCAATTTTCGGGACCCGGCCTCGGTTCGTTCCGACGCGCCGTCCCGGGGCGAGCTGGTCCCGGATTTCCTGGCCAGTGGGAAGACCGCCGAGGCGTGGATGGAGGAACTCGCAAAACGGGCCTCGATCTACAACGGTTTCAATCTGCTGACGAGCGACGGGGACGAACTCTGGTACTTCGGGAATCGGAAGGGGGAAGACCCGGAACGGCTGGGACCGGGGATTTACGGCCTCAGCAACCGGTTTCTGGATACGCCTTGGCCCAAGGTGGAACGGAGCCGGGCGGGCTTTTCGGCGGCGATTTCGGGGGGAACCCCGGAGTCGGAGGCGTTGTTCCGGGTGCTGGCGGACCGACGACGGCCGCCCGACGAAGAACTGCCCGACACCGGCGTTGGGCTGGAATTCGAGCGGATTCTTTCGCCGCCGTTCATCGTCGGCCCGGTCTACGGCACCCGCTCGTCTTCCGTGCTGCGAATGGGGGAGGACGGCACGGGGGAGTTTTGGGAGCGAAGTTTCGCCCCGGAAAACGGGGATGTTCGGATTACGGAAACCCGCCGGATTGAAATCGTGGGCGATTCGGCAAAAAACCCGACCTGGGCCCAAGGCGATTCGCAACAATAAAAATGCCATTCTTGCCGCCAGGAGACAAATCCCATGGCGCATTCCGAAAAGCAACCGAAAGGCGCTCGACCGTTTTCAAATTGAAGGATCATGGGAGCCCGCTTCGGCGGGCTTTTTCGGATTAAGACGGGGAATTTGTTCCCCGGCGGCGCAAATGGGGGTGTTTCAATTTTCGAAAACAACCCAATCTGTCGAACCATCTCTTCGCGGGGCTCCGCCTCGCAATGCCTGCCGAAGGCTCCGCCTCCCGTCCCGGAAGACAAAAACTGCGGCGGGAGACCTCCCGCGAATGGAATTCCATTCCGCAGTTTTCTTCCGCCGTCGGTTGATTCGATAATCGACCGGAATTACTTGGGAACCATCTTCAAAATCGCTTCCGAAGACGTCTGATCCAAAAAGAGGCTGTCGCCGCCCGGACCGTTGATGACCGTTTTTGCCGCCGGATTTTCCGACCGCCGGTTGTGGGCGTAATGGATCAGCCGGTCCAGCCGTTCCTTGAAGCTGGCCCGGGCGGCCAGGTCGGTGGTGGCCAGCAGGCTGGAGGGAAGCGCCACGATAAACGCCTCCCCGCCGTCCTCGCCGTTGGCCGGGGCGGGCGTGGAATGATGGTTGAATTCTTTTTCGAGAATTCCCGATATTTCCTTGGCGGATTCCCGGGCTTCGGGGCCTTCCACCCGGATCACGAAGGGGCGTTTGGGCATGTCGGCGTCCTTTCTGAGCTTTGAAAGTGCGTTCAAATTTTCGGAGAACAAGGGCAAAGATAGGCTGAAACCGATTTGAAAAGCGCCTATGCTCCCCTGGGAGCGCCGAGTCGTGCTCGTCGAATCGCGGCAAGGCTAAAAAAACGGGCGAGGAGCAACAACTCGCCGTTCCCGGCAAAGGTCGGAAATTTTTTGTCTGCCAGCTACGAACCGCCCTTGTTTTTCAACAGCGCCTGGAGCGCCTCAAACGGCCGGTGCTTCAGGCCGCCGTCGTCGGCGTCGGCGCCCACCGGCTCCTCGCCGTAGGCGTCGGCCACCAAATCCCGGGCGTGCTCGTTTTCGTGGCAGTAAATGCAGAGCAATTCCCAATTGCCGCCGTCCGGCGGGTTGTTGTCGTGGTTGTGGTCCTTGTGGTGGACCGTCAGCTCCTTGAGCCGCTTCCCTTCGAACTCCCGGCCGCACCGGCCGCAAATCCAGGGAAACATCTTGAGCGCCTTTTCTCGGTAGGTGTTCTCCCGGTCCTTCTGGTGCTTTCGCTGTTCCGCGATCACTTGGGACAGATTTCCCGATCCGCCTTTCTTTTTCTGGGGCATAATTGTAATTCTCCGTCTGGAAAAAGTCTGTTGTTCGCCGCCGATCTCCGCCCATCCGGAAGATTCTGGGAGCGACGGGCCGCACTCTTCGATTCTTTGGATTTTCCCGGCAATGCGACGCGTAAAACTCGCCGTTCCCAGGGGATCCGCTCAACCCGCCCGGCTGCCGTCGGGCACGGGCCTTTCGGGCATCGCCAGCGTCGGCGTCGCCCCGTCGGCGCGGCCGATGTCGAACGGCATTCCCCCGGAAACCTCCCCCGCCATTTTCCCGGACGGCCCGGACGGAAGAAGTTTCAGCGCAAAGAGCGCCCGCCTGCCCTCGATCTCCCGTTCCTCCCGGATTCCCGCAATTTGTCGGATTTGGCGACCTCCGCAACCGAGCGGATGGCGCCGACGCGGATGTCCAGCTTGTCCAGATCGTCCATGGAAATTTCGGGTTTTACGGGAGCGGGCGTCATAAATTTTTCTTTTTGGGGTTTGGGAACAAGGTCCACGCTTCGAGCCGGGAAGGCCCGAAACGTGGAAATGTTCGGCGGATGAAGCCGACGGTCAAAAAGTGGCAATCAGGCAAAATTGAGGATCATGCTGTCGTTGGGAATGAAATCCTCGTAGACCATCCCGGCCTCCCGGGCCACGTAATTCTGGACCGCAATGCCCGATTCCAGCCGGGCGTAGCGGACGAAGGTTCTCCCATCAATCCGGACCTTCATTCCGGCCGTGGGCCGGCGAAGGGGAACGACGGCGTTGACCTTGCGAAACCGATCCGCCAGCTCGGAATCCCCGGCCTGGGCGGCCCGCTTGCCGATGTCCACTTCCACATAAAAACGGGACCCGTTGCCAACCCCGTCCGCGTATTCCTCGCCGATTACTTCCAATATCTCTTTCAGGCGCGCGTTGGCCATGGCATTTTCCTTTCACCCGTTGGGTTTGCCATACGGAAGAAAGGTAGTCACGGAAATGGAAAATGCCAACCGGACGCTGTTGCCGGGATCCGGCGCCGGGTTGAATCACCGGCCATGGGGGCGGTCCGGACCCGCGCCGAATCCACTCGTTCCCATCGGACGGATCGGATCGATCCGCGTCAGCCCAGACCAGAACGGCACGGAACGAATGGAGGCGCTCAGAATTCGCGAAGCCCGCCGTCCGCCGCCTGCTTCTCCAACCACCTGCCCAGAGCGGAAAAGAAGTCCCGGGCCGCTTCCCTCTCGTTCCAGAGAAAATGGCCGAAATTTGGGAATTCCCGATATTCCGGATGGGGCGGGAAGGGCCGCAACCCCTCCCGGATCATTCGGCCGGGGTGGGGATCGTAGTCGCCGTGAAACATGGACACCGGGCAATGGATGGGGGAAAATTCGGCGGAATAGCGGCCCGATTCCTGAAGCCGGAGGAGGTCGTCCCAGGTTTCGCGGCGGGCCCCTGGGCGTCGAAATGGTTGAAAAAGCCGGGCGCGGGATCAATTGGGTCCCAAAAATGGAGAGGCTGGACGAGACGATACTGCTCCCGGAGCCGTTCGTCTGGATCGTTGGTTTTCGCGTGAATGGACGGGCAACCTCCAAACCTTGGCGTTTCCAAAACAAAGCCGCCCCCCCGCCGGAACGCCGCCAGACCGGACGGATAAGGCCGATCCATCCAAGCAGAATTCCGCGAAACGATTTCGTCCGGTTCATAATGCCCCCCCTTGTCATGGGTGATGTGCGGTTGGAATTGCTTTTTGAGGGGAGGGATGCCAAGAAGCCTGCCAGGAGGAATTTTTCGAACACAAGTTCTCCTTTTCAAATAGATTTACAGGCTTAAGACATTGAATTTCAGAACGTGCGAAAGCCGAATGATTGTTCATAAAATGGATATGAGGCACACAAAAAAAATGGCGGGTTTCGAACGGAAAACGGATGGAAAACAGGCGTTCCGAAAGGCCGAATTGACGGAAAGGCGGATTTTGGTTAGGAGTTTTGAAGAGCGATCCTGGAAAATCGGCCGAAAAGCGGCACGGAATTCCCCCCAGCGATGCGAGACAATGTTTCCCATTCATGAAGATTGCATCGTGGACGGGCAGGGCCGGCAAAAAGCCTTCGTCGTTCCCATCGAAGAATGGCGAAAAATTCTGGAAGCCCTGGAAGACCTCGACGATGTTCGCGCATACGAGGAGGCCAAAAGTTATCCAACGGATTCCATTCCATTCGAAGAGGCGGTGCGCGAGATTCGCGAGGGCGGGCCGTGTTGAGCCGCCGACGTGAAATTTACCGCCCATGATTTCAAAACCCAGCTCGCTCCCCCCCCCCCGAAACCCGCGACTTCTTCGCCAAAGTCAACCAGGCCGTGTTCGCCAACCCCTTCGGGCCGCAGCGGGAGGCGCTGGATTTGGAGATCGCCGGGTTGGAATCGGTCCCAACCCACGAAGACCGGATCGCCCCGTTGATCGAGGCCGTCGCCGACCGGATCGAAGCGTTCGAAGCCTCGGGACCGGCCGATCTCCGCAACTTCTCCGGCCAGGACCAAACCCTGGTCCGCAATGCCCCGCTCTTCCACTTTTTCCACGCCCGCATCCCGGAAATGGACCAATTTATCCGGAACCAGGAGGCCGCCGGGGACCGTCCCCTCCCCGTGCCCTTCGCCAAATCCGCCATCCGCTGGCTCTTGGCCCGGAATTTTTCGGAGGCCGACGCCCACCGCTATTTCGAGCCGGTCTACCAGATTCGCCGCGCCCTCTTCTTCATTCGCCACAATTTGGCCGGTTGCAGCCCCGCCATGGGCGAACTCCGCCGGAAGCTGTGGAACAACGTCTTCACCCGGGACATGGACCTCTGCAACCGCCATCTCTGGAACCGGATGGAAGATTTTTCCACCCTGCTTCTCGGCGAAACCGGGACGGGAAAGGGGGCCGCCGCCGGAGCCATCGGCCGGTCCGGCTTCATCCCTTTCGACGCCCGGAAGGGCTGTTTCGTGGAGAGCTTCGCCCGCTCCTTCATCGCCATCAACCTGTCCCAGTATCCGGAAACACGCATCGAATCGGATCACCGGGCTGGACCGGCGAACGGCCAAAAAATATGTGGAGGAATGGGAGGAAACCGCCACATCCCGGAATCCGCGGCCACCGGCCAAAAAGGGACGACCCCGAAGAAACATCTTCAATCCAGCATAAAACCCCATCGCGTTGACATTCCTTGCTTCTCCGCCTTAGCTTTCCTTTCGACGCAAATCAATTGCCGGCGTCCCCCCAAACCCAACTTCAGAGGAACCCCATGAAAACATCATCCGAAACGGAAAAACGGCCGAAGGAATCCGAAGAACGGGAAGAAAACGCGGAAAACGAAATTGCGGAAACCGAAACGCAAACCGAGAAAAGCGAAGAAAACGCCGAGGTCGAAAATGACCATGCCGACGCGGAGTTGAAAAACGGCGACGAAGAGCTGGACCCGCTGTTCGATCTGGTGAAAATGGCTGTGGGCAAATCGGCCACCGACATCCATTTGGACCCGGCGCCGGAGGGGCTGCTGGTGCGGATTCGGCTGGACGGCGCCGTCCGGGAGATCGGCGCCCTCTCCCCCGAACTGTCCAAGCGGATTCTGGTGCAGATTCGGGTGGAAACCGAAATGGAATTCGGCCGGATTTTCTTCCCCCTGGAAGGCCAATTCACCTGGCGGGAAGGGGAAAACAGCAAAGACGTCCGGGTCACGCTGATGCCGGTGGGCGTTCAAGAGGCCGCCCACCTGCGCATTCTCACCCCGCCCGAAGCCCTGACCGACGTGACCAAACTGGGCATCCGGGACGAAGACATGGACGCCGTCCGCCGCAGCCTCGGCCGTCCCCAGGGGCTGGTGGTCGTGGCCGGACCCACCGGCGCGGGGAAGACCACCACGCTCTACTCCCTGGCCCGGACCTTCGACCTTTCCTCCCTGATCGCGGTCAGCATCGAGGACCCGGTGGAATTCGACATTCCCTACATCCGCCAGGTGGAAGTGGACGACCGACACGAGTTGACCATGGCCGAAGGGCTGCGGGTCATGCTGCGCATGGACCCGGACCTTTTGGTGGTCTCGGAAATTCGGGACGCGGCGTCCGCCGTCACCTCCGCCCGGGCGGCGGCCGCGGCCCAGTTCGTTTTGGCCACCATTCATTCCCGGGACGCGGCGGCGGCGGTGGAGGCGTTTCACTTCCTTTCCGTGCCGTATACCATCCTCGGCGGAGCCCTGCGGGCCATCGTCTCCCAGAATCTGGTGCGGCGGCTCTGCCCGGAATGCCGAAAGCCGGTCCCGCTGGACGGCGAGAGCCGGGAATGGTTCGAGCGGCTGCGCCTCGCGCCGCCGGAAACGGTCTACGTTCCCGGCGGTTGCGACGCCTGCGACCAGTACGGCTTTCGCGGTCGGATCGGCATTTTCGAGGTGGTGGAAATCGACGAGGAACTCGGCAAGTACATCACCGAAGGTCCCTCGCAGATCGATCTGCGGCGGAAATTCCGGGAGCGGGGCGTTCGCCCCATGCTGGCGGACGGATTCGACAAGGCGGCCCGGGGCGTCACTTCCCTGGACGAAATCCTCAACCTTTACTGGCCGGGCGGGCCGGACGGCCACGGCATCGACCTCGACCGATGGGAGGAAATCTGAGGGCTCGAATCGAAACGGGACCATCGACCGCCACCGGTTCGCCCGGCCGGCCCGCATTTGGCCGACGGAACCTCAGGCGGGGAACAGGCGGGGCCAGGGGGTTTCTTCGCCGACCCCGCGGATCAGCGTTTCCGCCGCCTCGGGCGTCAGCGGCTCGGAAAACAGAAAGCCCTGGCCGTATTCGCAGCCGTATTCCCGCAGGGTGGCGAGCTGCTCCTCGGTCTCCACCCCTTCAGCCACCACGGTCATGTTCATCCCGTGGGCGATGGAAACGATGACGGCCACCAGATCCCGCTTTTCCCGGCTGCCCATGCGCACCACGAAGGAGCGGTCGATTTTGATCACGTCGATGGGGAAGCGATGAAGGTAGGACAGGGAGGAGTAGCCGGTGCCGAAGTCGTCGATGGCGATGCGAACGCCCATCGCCTTGAGGCCGGAAAGGGTGTCGGCCATGTGGTCCACGTTTTCGATGAGCACGCTTTCGGTCAGCTCCACCCGCAGCAGACTGCCCGGCAGGCCGGAATCCCCCGCGGCCCGACGGAAAACAGTCAGAAAATCGGGCTGCATGAACTGTTTGCCGGAGATATTGACGTTGAGGTAGCGCCGGGGAGCGTCGGGATGCCGGTCCAGCCAGTCCCGCAACCGGCGGCAGGCCTCCCGCAGCAGCCACTCCCCCAGCGGGACAATGGTCCCCGTCCGCTCGGCGATGGGCACGAAGGTTTCCGGGGAGACGGGGCCGCGTTCGGGATGCTCCCAGCGCGCCAGCGTTTCAAAACCCACCACCCGCCCGTCGGAAAGGCGGACGATGGGCTGATAGGCCAGGGAAAACTCTCCCCGGGCCACCGCGCCCCGCAGATCGGTTTCCAACTGGAGAAGGGAGACGGTGTCGTCGTGGAGGCTCTCGTCGTAGACCAGGTATTCGCCCAGCCCCCGGGCCTTGGCGGCGTACATGGCGATGTCGGCGTCCCGAAGCACCTCCACGGTGGTGCGGTAAATGTCCCGCCCCGGCACGATGCCGACGCTGGCGGTCAGAAAAATCTCCCGGCCCGACAGGCCGATGGGGGAGGCCAGCTCGTCCCGGATGCGCCGGGCCACCCGCAACGTATCCTCGATGCGGGCGACGCCCTCCATGAGCACCGCGAACTCGTCGCCGCCAAAGCGGGCGAGGGTTTCCGAACGGCGCACGCAACGGCGCAGCCGGTCGGCCACCTTGACCAGGGCCTCGTCCCCGGCCACGTGGCCCAGGCTTTCGTTGACCACGCTGAAGCGGTCCACGTCCAGGTAGAGCACGGCGAAGTCCGCCTTGCCCTTTTCCCTGCAGCGGTCCATGACGCTTTGCAGCCGGTTGAGAAACAGGGCGCGGTTGGGCAGCTCGGTGAGCGGGTCGTGAAAGGCCTGGTGGTGCAGCCGCCGTTCGGCCTGGCGACGGTCCTCGATTTCCCGCTTCAGCCGGGCGTAGGCCCGTTCCAGGTGGCGGTTGCGCTCCCGCAGATTGTGGATGAACCGGTCGGTGCGCGCCCGGATCATGGCCGACAGCGACTGCATGACCGACAGGGCCATGTGGCCCGAGGCCAAGACGACCCGATGAAAATCCTCCCGCTCGATCACCAGCGCGGACACCGCATCCCGGGCCACCACCGTGGCGCTTCGGGGGTCCTGGTCGATCAGCGCCAGCTCTCCGAAGGATTCCCCGGGCCCGCAGGTGGCCAGCAGGCCGCGCTCGGGGCCGTCGTAATCCTTCCAGATGTCAACGGCCCCTTCCAGGACGATGAAAAACTCGTCCCCCGGCGCCCCCTCGGAGAAAACCACCTCCTCGGGCCGGAAATCCCGAGGCCGGCAGACGGCGGCGATCCGCCGGATGTCTTCCTCGGGCAGCTCCCGGAAGAGCGGAACCCCCCGGATGACGTTGGCATGGTCCGCCACGATCGACGCCGATTCAGCCCAGCCGGTTCAGCAGGTCGAAGATGAGCCGGACGCCGAAGCCGGTGGCCCCGGGCGGGCTGACGGCGGTCCCCTTTTTGGCCTGAACGGGCCCCGCGATGTCGATGTGGGCCCATCTTGCGTCGCCCACGAATTCCGACAGAAACAGCGCGGCGGTGATGGCCCCGCCCCAGCGAACGCTGGGCATGTTGCTGATGTCGGCCAGATCGCTCTTGAGGTACTCCTTGTAGTCGTCGGGGAGGGGCAGCCGCCAGCAGCGATCGCCGGTGGCCGTCCCGGCCGCCACGATGGCCTCGGCCAGGGCGTCGTCCTTGGTAAACACGCCGGCGATGCGCTCGCCCAGCCCCATGAGACAGGCCCCGGTGAGCGTGGCGAAGTCGATCATCAGATCGGGCTGGTAGGTTTCGACGGCGTAGGCCATGGCGTCGATCAGAATCAGCCGCCCTTCCGCGTCGGTGTTGCCGATCTCCACCGTCTTGCCCAGGTAGCTTTTGAACACGTCGCCGGGCCGGACGGCGTTGCCGGAGACCATGTTTTCCACCAGCGGCGTCAGGCCGACGATCCGGTCTTTGGGCCGCAGCCGGGCGGCGGTGACCAGCGCGGCGGCCACGGCGGCGGAACCGCCCATGTCGGCCTTCATGCCGCTCATGGAGCCGCCAATCTTGAGGTTGTAGCCGCCGGTGTCGAAGGTGACGCCCTTGCCCACCAGGACCACGGTCCGTTCCGGCGTCCCCCCGGTCATATTCAATTCGGGCTCGTACTCCAGGATCACCAGCTTGCCCTTGGACTCGCTGCCCTGGGCCACCGCCAGCATGGCGCCGAAGCCGCGCTCCCGAAGTTCCGCCTCGTCCATCACCGTGGTTTTTAGCCCGACCGCCTCGGCCGCTTCCACGATGGCGGCGGCGTAGCGCTCCGGGGTTTTGTCGTTGGCCGGCCGGTTGACCCACTCCCGGGCCAGATGGGTCCCGGCGGCCAGCGCCTCGGCGCGGGCGGCCAGATCGGCGTGGGCGGCTCCCGGCTCGGATGGCGCGAACAGCCGAATCCGGTCCAGGAGCCGCTTTTTGCGCTCGGATTTGTAGTCGTCGGAAAGATGGTTGGCCAGCCCGGCGCCTTCCAGCATGGCGGCGAAGATTTCGCCTTTTTCCGGGGCAACGGCGTCCGAATCGGGGGCCGCGATGGCCAGCTCCGTCAGCTCGGCCTCCATGGCCGCCTTGACCGCCCGGCCGGCCAAATTGCGCAACGCCCCGGCGTCCACGGCGTCGGCCTCGCCCAGCCCCAGAAAAATCGCCCGGCGGGCTCCGGCGTCTTCCAGTCCGTGGAGAATCAGTTTCTGTTCGGATTTCCCCTTAAATTCGGGGTAGGCTTCCAGGCGGCGGATCAGCGCCTCCAGGCTCGGATGGGAATGGATGGATCGGTCTTCGCAGACCGGAACCGCCAGTGCCGGGATGGGATCCCGACCAAGGTCCAGCGCGGTAAGTTCCAGCATGTATCGAACTCCTTGCGGGTAAAAACGGGAATCGACGGCCGGGGCTCAGGAACGAAGGGTGGCGACAAGGCGGAGGGGATTGGACAGCAGCGCGAGTGCCGGGCGGATTCCGGTGGTCACCACGTCGGCGTCCGCCAGCGTGAGGCCGGCGGCGCCTTCGGCCAGGATCACCGCAATCCCAACCGCCGCCGCCCGCAGCATGAGCCGGTCGTTGCGCCCGTTGCCCACGGCGGCGGTTCGATCCGCCCCAAGGGCTTGGACAAAATCCCGTTTGGCCACGTCCTGGCCGCCGGGCGGCAGAATTTCCAGGCGGCAACGGACCTCCGAAAGGGCCTCGGCCGCCTTGCCGAAGGTGTCGGCGGTGACCACGTGCACCGCGAGCCGGTCGGCCAGGGCGTTGAGATCGTCGGCCACGCCGTCCACCGGGCGACCGTCCACGGCCAGGGTCCCGTTGTAGTCCAACACCAAATGTTCGATTCCCAGCCGCCCGAAGCCCGGAACTTCCACGTCGATCATCCCGCCTCCCCATGTGCGTAAACGGACGAGCAAACCAATGCGTGAACGAATGGCAAATTTTTACCGGATCATCATACGAATTCGCCGTCAAACATGCAAGGGGGAAGGAAGAACCGGTTAGGCGATTTGCGGAAATATCGATACCGATGTCCCGCCGCCCCCCTCCAAGCCTGGGGAAGCCGCCGGCCAACTCCCCCTTGAGGAAGGCCGGAGGGGTGTTTTCCGATATGAAAATTCTTGGGATTCGCCTTAGATTTCCCCCGCCTCTTTAAAGCTGAAATAGCCTCGCCGCGCGAAGATCAGATGATCCAGCAGGGAGATGCCGAGCACCTCCCCGGCCTCATGGATCCGCCGGGTGACGGCCCGGTCGTCGGCGCTGGGCTCCACGCTGCCGGAGGGATGGTTGTGAGCCAGGATCAGCGCCGCGGCCCGGTCGGCGACGGCGTCGGCGAAGACCTCCCGGGGATGGACCTGAGTCCGGTTGAGCAGCCCCACGGTGATGACCCGCACGGCGATGACCTCGTTGGCGCCGTTCAGGGTGATGGCCAGCAGATGCTCCTGCTTCCGGTCGGCGATGTGGCGGATCAGCGGCAGCACGTCGGAAGGCGACCGAATGCGCTCCCCTTCCGGTCGAATGCGCCGCCGGGCGAATTCCAGGGCCGCCGTGACGACCGCCGCCTTGGCGGGCCCGACGCCCTTGACCGCCATCAGCTCTTCCATGAGTTTTTCCATCTTCGGAACGCCTCCGCTCCGGTCGATCTGGTCGAGAATCCGGGAAGCCAGCTCCAGCACGTCTTCCCCTTTTCTCCCCTTCCCCAGCAGAATGGCCATCAGCTCCCGGTCCGACAGATGATTCGGGCCATGGCGCAACATTCGCTCCCGGGGCCGGTCCTCCGCCGCCATGTCGGCCATCCGCAGGCCGGGATCGTCCCTCACGTACATGACATTTTCCTTCGCGTTTCCGTTTCGCCCGAGGACCGAAACGTCCGGTCGGGTCTCCGGCCGTTTTTCCTACCACATTCGCGTGGGGATGCAAGCCCGCCGGGACGGCGGCGAATGGCCGGGAATCGGTCGGAGCGGATCGGAAACCGATTGGCACGGGGCGAATCGGATTCAGGTTCAGGCGCCAAGAGGGTTGAAATCCCGGAAAACGGTTCGACCGCCAACGGCAAAACCGGTGACGCGGAGACGGAATTCTGGTAAACTTCGAGCCGTCGCCGGTCACCCGCTCCCGGAGAAGCCGATCCCATGTCCGATCGTTCCCAGCAAAACCACTGCATTTTTCAGGTCTTCGACGGGCTGCGCGAAGGACTCTCCCGGTTTTCCCGCCCCAGTCGCGTCGCTCTGATCTACGCGGCGGAACCGGCCGAACCGCCCCGGTTCTACGATCCCCAGGGGCTCCTTCAAGGCCACGAGCCCAAGCTGCGCGAACTGTACCTGAAGCGGAAAATCTGGCGAAACGACGAATGCGACACGGGCCGTCTGCGGCGGCTGGAGGTGCATCACGAGCCCGACCTGGGGCTCACCGGCCTCATCTCCTTCGGCGGACGATCCCGTTCGGTGGCCTACCAGATGTGGTTCACCGAGCACCACCCCGACATGTGCCACACCGGTCCCACCGAACGCTGGCTGGAGCACGCCGTCTGGCTGCTGACCCAGGACATGGGCCACGGCGAGGCCCCCTGCATCGGCACCTCCGGCTACGTGTTGCGGGAATACGCCGCCCACGCCGTGCGGGACCACATCGTGGACGGCCGCAGCGCCCGCATCGGCTGGGACACCCAGATCCGAATTTACCCCACTCTGGACGCGGTTCTGGCCATTTCCGAAACGGTGGAGGAGGGCGAATGGCCCCGGGGGGCCCTGGTGTTCGTGGAACCGGCCTTCATCGGCCGCCTGCGGTTCATCACCCGGTTTCCATACATGGAACGGCCGGGGCTCAAAAACCACAAGCACATCCGCAAGCTGCTGCTTTCCGTGGAAAACGCCGACCGGTTCCTGGTTTCGGACGCCAAAACCATCATCGGCGTGGCCGCGGGCGATTTGCCGCCGGGATCGGTGGTGGCCGATTTTCGGGGCGGCCACGGCTTTCTCCGGCTGGACGACGTCCTGGTGTGCAGCTTTTTCGACGGCCGGTTCCATTCCACCACCCGAAAGGCCAAGCTGGTGCAGGTGGAAGAGGCGTTGCTGGAGACGGAGCTGGTGGACGGCGACGCCGCGGCCCTGTTCAAAATCATCGCCGGCATCGTCCATCACGCCCAGGAGGAACGGTTTGGCTGCACCCTCATCGTGGACCTGAGCCGGCCGCCCATCGGGACGGCGGGCCAGCACCTGGAGGAGCCGCTGGATCTGCGAAACCCGGAGCTGCTGGACCTGGCGCAATCCCTCTCCCGGGTGGACGGGGCCCTGCACATCGGCGCGGACCTGCGCCTGCACGGCTTCGCCTGCCTGCTGGACGGCCTCGCCGTGGCCGGGGAGGACCGATCCCGGGGCGCCCGCTACAACTCCGCCCTTCGATTCACCGCCCGTCATCCCGATCTGCTGGCCGTGGTGGTCTCCGCCGACCGGCCGGTCTCGGTGATCCAGGGCGGCGTGGAGCTGACCGCCCAGTGCGAATGGAAGCCGGTGTACGGCTACATGGACACGCCGCCGTTGCTGGCGGAGTGCGTGGGCTGAGGCCGACGGCCCACGAAAAAGCCCCGAACGCCGGAATGGGCGGACGGGGCTTGGAATCTCGGATGGAAGCGGCCGGGAATTAGGCGGCTTCGTCCTCTTCGAAGGTGGGACGGGGCAGCACGCCGGCCCGTTCGGCGATCTCGGGAACCTTGTGCTCCCACTCGATGGCCATCAGGTGGATGCCGTGGACGCCCTTCATCTCCTTGAACTCCTCGATCTGCTCGCAGGCGATCTTGATGCCTTCCTCGGCGTATTTTCCCTTGCCCGCGCCGCGCAACCGGTCGATGATCTCGTCGGGCACGTCCATGCCGGGCACGTTGTTTTTCATGTACCGCGCCATACCGAGGCTTTTCATGGGCGTGATGCCGGCCAGGATGTAGACCCGCTCGGTGAGCCCCATGTCGTTGGCGATGCGCACCCATTCCCGCATTTTTTTCATGTTGTAGATGCACTGGGTCTGAATGAAGTCCGCCCCGGCGTCGATTTTCTTGGCCAGCCGATGAACCCGCCACTCGAACGGTTCGGCGAAGGGGTTGGCCGCCGCGCCGATGAAAATTCTGGGCGCCTCGTCGATGTCGGCCCCGCCGAGGAATTTGCCCTCGTCCCGCATTTTTCGGGTCATGTCGATGAGCTGGGTGGAGTCGATGTCGAACACGCCCTTGGCGTTGGGATGGTCGCCAAATTTTTGGTGGTCGCCGGAAAGGCAGAGCATGTTGCGGATGCCGTGGGCCGAAGCGCCCAGAATGTCGGCCTGCATGGCCAGCCGGTTTCGGTCGCGGCAAACCATCTGGTAGTTGGGCTCCAGCCCCTCCTGAATGGCGATCAGCGAAGCGGCCCAACTGGACATCCGGACCATGGCGGTCTGGTTGTCCGTGATGTTGACCGAGTCGACGCAACCCTTGAGCGGCCGGGCCTTTTCCCGGACGGCCTCCACATTGCTTCCTCGCGGCGGACCCAGCTCCCCCGTAAACGCGAAATGTCCCGCCGTGAGCACCTTCTCCAGATTGCTGCCTGATTTCATTATGACGACCTCTCGTTAAAAGTGGAAGAAAGAGGGATCACCAAGGGCCATGAATTTTACGAAAATCTCTAATTAGTCCCTTTGGCTTGGGGATGTCAATAAAAAGGTCCGCCGAACCGGCCATGGAAAAGGATTCCTTCCCCTCTTGACAGGAGCACGCCCGGAAAGCATAAACCAGAAGGATTCTCCGAATCCCTTCCCGGCGGTTCCCGCCGTCACCCCAGCCGACGAGGCTTCCCATGTCCCCGAATTTGTTTACCCGACTTTCCCGAACCCCCTCCGTCCGGGCGCTGATCCAATGGGTGGATTCCGACGCCGGCATCGCGGACGGCGACGCCCCGTTCGAATCCCGACCCGATTCCGGCGCCGAAGAACGCCGGATCGACTGGTTCCGGATCGTCCCGTTCATCTTCCTCCATCTGGGCTGCCTGGGCGTTTTGTGGACCGGGGCCAGCGCCGCGGCGGCGACGGCGGCTGCGCTCCTCTACGTTGTCCGGATGTTCGCCATCACCGGCTTTTATCACCGCTATTTTTCCCATAACGCCTTCAAGACCGACCGGCGATGGCAGTTCGTCTTCGCGGTGATCGGCAACGCCTCGGCGCAGCGGGGACCGCTGTGGTGGGCCGCCCATCATCGCCACCACCACCGCTTCGCCGATCTGCCCGAAGACCCCCACTCGCCCAAGCAGCACGGCTTTTGGTGGAGCCACATGGGCTGGCTGACCTCCCGGGCCAATTTCCCCACCCGGAAAAAATACGTTCCGGAATGGCTAAAATTTCCGGAGCTGGTCTGGCTAAACCGGTTCGACACGGCGGTGCCGGCGCTGCTGGCCGTGTTGCTGTTCGGCCTGGGCGCGTTTTTGGAATGGGTCGCCCCGGGGCTGGGAACCACCGGGCCTCAGATGCTGGTCTGGGGATTTTTCATTTCCACCGCGGCGCTCTTTCACGCCACGGTCACCATCAACTCCCTGGACCACATGTGGGGGACCCGCCGGTACGAGACGCCGGACACCAGCCGCAACAACGCCCTGCTGGCCCTGCTCACCTTCGGCGAGGGCTGGCACAACAATCACCACCACTACGCGGTTTCGGCCCGCCAGGGCTTCCGCTGGTGGGAGCTGGACCTGACCTACCTGGGGTTGCGACTGCTGGAACGGTTCGGGATCGTGCGGGAGCTGCGGCCGTTGCCGGCGCGGATTCTGGCCGAGGAGGAAATTGGAAAATGGCCGGCGGGAGGCGCCGCATGAAGATCGCCATCGTCGGCGCGGGAATTTCCGGCCTGGTCTGCGCCCGGCTGCTCCATCGGGACCACGAAATCACCGTCTTCGAAGCGGAAGCGGAAATCGGCGGTCACACCCACACCCTGGACATTTCCCTGGACGCGCAAAATTTCGCGGTGGACACCGGCTTCATCGTCTTCAACGACGTCACCTACCCCAACTTCATCAAGCTGATGGACCGGCTGGGCGTGGCGTCCCAACCCTCCACCATGAGCTTCAGCGTGCGCTGCGACCAGACCGGGCTGGAATACAGCCCCAGCGGATTCGGCGGCCTGTTCGCCCGACGGCGCAACCTGGTTTCGCCGCGTTACTACCGAATGCTGCTGGAAATTTTCCGCTTTCGCCGCAAATCGTTGGCGCTGCTGCTGGAAACCGGCTACGGGACGACCCTGGGCGACTATCTCCGCGCAAACCGCTACTCGGACGCCTTCGTCCGCCATTTCATCGTGCCCATGGGCGCGGCCATCTGGTCGGCCGACCCGGCGCTGTTCGAAGATTTCCCGGCTCGCTACTTTGTGGAATTTTTCAAGAACCACGGCTTTTTGAACATCGTGAACCAGCCCCAGTGGCGGGTGATCCAGGGCGGCTCCCGGAACTACCTTCGCCCGCTGACGGAACCCTTCGCGGACCGGATTCGAACCAAGGCGCCGATTCGATCGATCCGCCGGGACGCCGACGGGGTGACGGTGGAAACGCCGGGCGACGAGCCGGAGCGGTTCGACGCGGCGATCGTCGCGACCCACAGCGACCAGGCCCTGGCCATGCTGGCCGATCCCACGGACGCGGAGCGGGAATTGCTGGAAGCGATGCCCTATCAGGAAAACCAGGTTCTGCTCCACACCGACACGCGGGTCCTGCCCCGCCGCCGGGCCGCCTGGGCGAGCTGGAATTATCTAATTCCAAAGGACAAAGCCAACCGGGTGACCGTGACCTACGACATGAACATCCTCCAGTCCCTGGACGCGCCGGTGGAATTCTGCGTGAGCCTGAACCTGGACGAATACGTCCCCCGCGGCCAGCGGCTGGCGGAAATCGACTGGAGCCACCCGGTCTACACCCCCGCCGGAATGGGCGCCCGAAAACGTCGCGGCGAAATCAACGGGACGAACCGCACCTGGTTCTGCGGGGCCTACTGGGGATACGGGTTCCACGAGGACGGGGTGAACAGCGCGTTGGCGGTGTGCGAGGATTTTGGGAAGGGAATTGGGGATGCGTGAAGTCCGCCTCAATCCACCTGAAGGCGGAATTCCGAACTTGGGGGGTTCGCACCCGGCCTTCCCTTATGGGCGAGCTTGGAGTTCCGCCTTCAGGCGGAAAATTGCGGAGCGGGACATTGGATGGAAAATCCCTGAAGCGAGGTCGGAAAAGCCGCTCCCGAGTTCCAATTCCGCCACAAATCCCGTGACATTGGCCCCGGCCTGATATGCAACCGCCCCATCCGGGGCTCATTGCCGGGAATCCCGGCGCCCCCCCATCCATTCCAGCCGCCCCAACCCTCCCATCCCTTGCCAAGTTTTGATTTCGGCATTAGCTATTTCTCGTTCAGATTTTGGAACCGAAACCGGAGATTGGACAAGTGAAAAGTTTTGCGCCGAGGATCGCCAGTAGTGTTCGCTCCGCCCCCCTTCTCCCCGCCATTGGGTCCGGGAGCGCCCGCCCGTGAACCTCCACAGCGCCATCTACACCGGAACCATTCGGCACCGGCGGTTCCGGCCGGTGGAAAACGCGTTCCAGTACCGGCTTTTCCTGGTGTATCTGGACCTGTCCGAGCTGGAAACCGTCTTTGCCTTGCATCCCCGCTGGTCCCGGGAGCGGTTTAACTTGGCCGTTTTCCGCCGGAGCGACCATCCCGTGGGCGATCCCCGGAAATCGCTGGACGCCGCCGTCCGCGATTTGGTGGAACGGCGTACCGGGGAACGGCCGGACGGCCCCATCCGGCTGCTGACCCACCTGCGCTACTTCGGCCACTGCTTCAACCCGGTCAGCTTTTTCTACTGTTTCGACCGGGCGGATCGCGACGTGACCGCCATCATCGCCGAAATCACCAACACGCCGTGGAAGGAAATGCATCCCTACGTCTTCGGCCCGGCGGACAACCGCCATCCCCTGCCGGAATGGCGGCGCTACCGGTTCGACAAACGCTTCCACGTCTCCCCTTTCATGGACATGAATCTGCATTACGATTGGCGCTTTCGGGTTCCCGGCGAACGGCTGAACGTCCACATGCGCGTGTCGGCCCCCAATGGCCAAATGGACGGCCAACTGGACGGCCAACTGTTCGACGCCAGCCTTGGTCTGGTCCGCCGGCCGTTGACCACCGGCGCCCTCTCCCGGGTCCTGTGGCGGTATCCGCTCATGACCCTCAAGGTCGTCGCCCTCATCCATTGGCAAGCGTTGCGGCTGTGGTGGAAGGGCGCCCCGTTTTACACGCATCCCGCCAAGCGCGGCATTCCACAACCGGAGTCGCCATGACTGAAAGCATCGCCACCGCCCGCCCGGCGGCCCGTCCCGCCGTCGGCCCCGTTCGAACGATGTCCCGTTTCGCCCTTCACCGCGTTTTGTCCCGCCTTGCGCAAGGCCGACTGACCCTGGTGGACGGCGAGGACGTTCGGGTCTTCGGGACGGAAACCGAAGATTTTCCGATTTCGGCCACCGTCACCGTTCACGATCCGGCTTTTTACCCGACCATCCTGTTCGGGGGCACCATCGGCTCGGGGGAGTCCTACATGGCCGGCCACTGGGAGGCCGACGACCTGACCGCCGTCATCCAAATTTTCGTCCGGAACCTGGAAGCCATGGAAGCCATGGAGTCCGGCGCGGCCCGGCTGACCGCTCCTTTCGCCTGGGCCTTTCACCGGCTGCGGCGCGGCACCCGAAAGGGCAGCCGGGCCAACATCGCGGCCCACTACGACCTGGGCAACGATTTCTATTCCCTGTTTCTGGACGAAACCATGACCTACTCCGCCGGGATCTTCGAGACGGAGGAAAGCACCCTGGCGGAGGCTTCGGCGGCGAAGTACGAGCGGATCGCGCGGAAGCTGGCGCTCTCTCCGGACGATCACGTGTTGGAGATTGGAACCGGTTGGGGCGGCTTCGCGGTCCACGCGGCGGAGCGGTTCGGCTGCCGGGTGACCACCACCACCATCTCGCGGGAGCAGCGCGACTACGCCGCGGAGCGGGTGCGGCGGGCGGGCTTGTCCGACAAGGTGACGGTGCTGTTCGAGGATTACCGGGATTTGACCGGGGAATACGACAAGCTGGTTTCCATCGAGATGATCGAGGCGGTGGGGCACGAGTTTTACGGGGATTTCTTCCGGGCGTGCGGGGAACGGTTGCGGCCGGATGGGCTGATGGCGCTTCAGGCCATCGTGATCCGGGACGACCGGTACAAGAAACAGCTCCGGAGTCCGGATTTCATCAAGCGCTATATTTTTCCGGGAAGCTGCATTCCCTCGGTGACGGCGTTGGGCGAGGCAGCCGCCCGGGTTTCGGACCTGCGGATGGTTCACCTGGAGGACATCACGCCCCACTACGCCAAGACGCTGCGAATGTGGCGGGAGCGCTTTTTCGAGAATCTGCCGGCGGTGCGGAAGCTGGGGTTTTCCGACACCTTTATTCGGATGTGGGAGTTTTACTTGTGCTACTGCGAGGGGAGCTTCCTGGAACGGTACATCGGCGACGTGCAGGCGATTTATGCAAGGCCGAGGAATCGGGATGGGGTGATTTTGGCGGGGGTGTAGCGGCGGTTGCCGCCGGGCGATCGGTCAGAGCATTGGTCCTCGTGGGATGACATCCCCGTCAGGTTTCCCAACCGCTCAAAATCCAGTCTTGAACCCGGTCAAGAATTTCGGGAAAGTCCATGCCGGGGGATGGAATGATCTCGCCGCTTTCCGTGTGCCGATGATGCGGAAAACCGTCAAAAGGTTTCGCCCGGGGATCAGGGGCGTTGTCGTATCGGAAAACCAGTTGGTCTTCCTTCCGAAAGTGATACGCGTATTTGTATTTTTCGGTGCCGCCATCCACCCGTTCAACGAAGTCGATCCGTCCGGAGATGACGGCGAAAAGCCATATCAATCATTTTTAAACTCCAATGCCAACCTGATGCACCATATCTTGCATTAAACAAGGTGGCCCTGCATCGAGTTGGGGTTCGCTATCATTCGGGTTGGGGCGGCAAATTGACGAGAAAACCGTTCGGCCCACTCTGGTCTGAAATACAGGCAGTGGTTGCATTTTCAAACATTGTCATTGCGCCTAAAAGAGCATATTGTTTTGGGTTTCCGCGAATTCAAAGCATGTTCGTTAAAAGTAGAGTCGAGTGGTAAACTTCAGCAAGTTGGCGCCAAACGTTCTATTCAAGTTACGTTACGGGCACACCTCGATTGCCGCCAGGGTCTCCGACTTTCGGATGATGCGCTCATCGGACATCGCTCCCCACGCCGCCAAGAGGCTGCGGATGTGGCGGCAGCGCCCCGTCAACAACCGGCCGTCGGCACGACAATTGGTCCTTTCTCAAATTTTCATGAACGATGGAAATTTTATCTCTCTTCCAACGAAGACGGGTTCCGGGAGTGATCCATCGGCGATGTGCAGGCGATGTACCCTCCCGCCGGGAACTGGGACGCGCCAATTTTTCCGAAGTGGCCATTCCACGAAATTGGCGACGTCGCGCTATCGCCGGAAAAACGCGGGGCGCCGGAAAAAAACACTGCCCCCCCATCCCCAAGTTGTGATAGAATCGCCAAAAACTCCGGCGGTTCCCCTCCCGGTCGCCGCCGGCCCCAACCTCCGGGAGGCCGCGACCATGATCCTTCTCGTCTTTTCGGCCAACCTTTTCTGGGGCGGATGCGCCACCTACTGTTTTTACCGAACCTGGATGGCCTTTCTGGGCCTTGTCGCCTGCGCCGTCGGCCTGCTCCGCCGCCGGGTCCACCCGTCCGTCCTGCTGCGGTTTTTTTACGACCAGACACTGGACATGACGCTTCACGGTCTGGGGCTCGCCCTGCTCTTCGCCTTCTTCTGGACCCGCCTCTCCCTGGGCCGCACGCCTCCGGAAGCCCTCGCCTTTCTCCTGACCGCCACCACCGTCATGCTCGTCGTCATGCCCCGCATTCCCGGCCAAATCGACCAGATATGGGAAACCACCAACCTTCCCCGGCAAAAATAAAAACGGCCGCTCGCCGCGAAATCCGTCGCGGGGAGCGGCCGTTGGGAATTTCCAGCGCCGCGGGTTAACGAGCCCCGCCGGGCACCAGCTTCAAATGCTCGCGCATGTGGCGCTCCGCCTCGAAGAACTCGTCCACCTCGGTGTAGTAGTAGGCGTTGGCGTTAATCTCGTGCTCCTCGATGAAGTCCGCCATGGGCTTCAGGCTGGCGGTTTGCAGCCCCATGGGCCCCAGGACGAAGAGGAAGAGACACAGACCGGCCAGCGCCGCCAGGATGATTCCCCAGCTTTTCCAGTCCACCGGGCCCTTGCCCGAGGGAAGATGGCAATGGGTCGGAAAGCAGCGCGCGTGTCCGCCCATGATCAGATCCTCGCCGTGATTTCGGGGAACACCTTGTAGAACATAATGTAGGCCATGGTCAGGGTCAGAATCAGGTTGAAGCTCTGGCCGCAGAAGTAGAGGATGAGCGGCTTGCCGCCCTTGAAGTAGCCCTTCAGCTCGCGGAAATCGGTGGCCAGGCCGATGCTGACGAAGGCCAGGCAGAAGAACCATCCGCGCAGGTTCTTGCTGAGACCCTTGAGCACGCCCTGGTCGATCAGGGTGTAGCCGGCGTCCGGCCCCAGGGAGGCGTAGATGGAGGAGAAAATGACGGAAGCGCCGATGAAACCAATGACGAACTTGGGAAACCGATGCCAGATCTCCATGGCCCCCACCTTCTGTCCCGGCTCGCACTCCACCTTGGCGCACCAGTAAACCGCCACGGCAAAGGCGATGACGCCGATCAGCACGTTCTGGATCATCTTGATGGTGGCGGCGGTGTACAGGGCCCGCTCGCCCAGGAAGGCCCCGGCCGCGGCCACGGCGCCGGTGGCGTCGATGGTGCCGCCCATCCAGGCGCCGCCCAGCACTTCGGGTATGCCCACGGCCTTGATGAAGGCCGGCATGACGATCATCATGATAGAGGTGAAGACCAGGCTGAGACCCACGGCCAGGGTCAGCTCCTCCTTCTTGGCCCGGCAGGCGGAGGCGGTGGCGATGGCGGCGGAGACGCCGCAGACCGACATGTCGGCCGAAATGACCATGTTCATGGTCTTGGACTCGATCTTGAGCACCTTCTGCCCAAAGATGAACGTGCTTACAAGAACAATTGGCGTCACGATCCAGGCCACGAAAATGCCCGGCACGCCGATGGACAAAATCTTGCTTAACAGAATCTCCGCGCCCAGCAACACCAGACCGGTCTTGATGTAATATTCGGTCTGCACGCCCGGCTTGACCCATTCGGGCGTGCCGACGGTGTTGGAAATGAGCAGCCCGATGGCAATGGCCCAGGCGGCGTATCCGATGCCGTACGCCTTGGCCGTGGCCTGGGATGAAAAGAAGAAGGCCAAAATGGCCAGCAGAAACACCACCACGAAGCCCTTGGCGAAGCCGGAAAAGGAATTCCCCATCACCTTCATGCCGGTTCCGAACAGCAACGCGAGCACCAGGCCCAGCCCCGCCATGTAGCCGATTTGATTGTACGGCGTCGCGGTGGCCTTTTTCTCGGCGGAGGATGCCTTGCCCTTGGCGGCCTGCCAAGCGGCAATGTCGTCCTTGGCCTTTTCGTTCAACGCCGTGTCCGAATACCCCGCCGCCGCGGCCGCCGCCTGGCTGGCCCGGGCGGTTTCCAGCGCGGCCGCGACGTTCGCCTGGGCCGCTTCATAGGCGCCGGCGCCGGCCTCGTTCTTTTTCCGCGCGTCCTCCGGACCCTTCATGAAGGCGTGAATGGGATTGCCGGACCAGCTATGGGTTCTTTTCGTGAACACGCCCAAAAACTTTCCGAAGCCGTCGCTCCCCGCCTTCAACGCGTTCTTCTCGGAGGCGGCCTGAAACCATTCGACCGTTCGAAAGGGCGCCTCGGCCTCCTCCCGGGCCATCATGGCGTTGGCCTCCGCGATTTCGGATTCCATATTTTGCGGCGCGCTGTTAAAAAACACCATCATGCCGAAGACCAGAATCAGGAAGCCGAGCCAGATGGCCCAGTAATCTTCCTTTTTCCAAAGGTCGGAAATGCGGGTTTTGGCAACGTCGATGACCACGTCTTCACGGGGCGCCGAATTCGCGTTTGCTTGACTCATGAGATGGTTCCTTTTTTGGATTGGTTAAACAAGGCCGTTTTCGCGGGGAAAGTGCCGGCGGCGCCGGGGACCGCGACAACGGCTCGCGTTGAACTTGGCTCCCGATAAGCAGAAAATGTGCCAAATTCACCACCCGGGTGGCACTATTTAAATTTTTATTGTTTTTTCAGTATCTTTTGGGAACGGCGACAAAATTTGGAAACGTCGCCGTTCCCCGCTCTGGGGCCCCGGAAGCGCCTCCTCAAGGAGGCGCCGCCGCTTCAAGGAGGCGCTTTCGGCCGCCTCGGCGGGCCGCCGACCCGCCGATTCGACGCCCTTCCCCGGCCGGCCCGCGATTTGCTTCCTGGAAACGGGGCGACTTCCCGCCGGGCCGCGCCCCGCAACTTGATTTTTTTCCGCCACCCTTTGCCCGGCCGTCGGCCGTCGGAGAAAGAAGGCCGGGCGAAGAAAACGAAAAACGGACGGCGGCCCGCAATTGGACGGAATGGAAACGACATGACCCGATCTTTTGGTCCGCCTTTGCCGTTGGAATCCACGGAAACCGGCAAAGGCCCGGAAGCCTCCGGACGCCGTTGGAACCTGGGGCTTCAGCTTCAGTTTCAACTGGCCCTGGGGGCACTGTTTCTGCTGTTTTCCCTGGTGGCCGCCATGCTGATTTACGCCCACGAAAAGCGGCAGCTGGAGGAGAACGCCCTTCGCAAATCCCATCTGGTGATGGCCGCCGTGGAATCGACCCGGGCCTACGTCCGGGACACCCTGCGGCCCCGCATGTACGCCGAGCTGGGTCCGGAGGGGTTTGTTCTGGAGGCCATGTCCACCAGCTACATCACCCGGGCGGTGATGGACCGGTTCAAGGAAACCCTGCCGGAGTACCGCTACCGCCGGGTGGCGGTGAACGCCCGCAACCCCGTTTCCGAGCCGACTTCGTCGGAACTGGATTTGATCCGTTTTTTTCATGAACATCCGGAGTCCGATCGGTGGCGGGGCATGAGAACCGTCCAGGGCGACGTGGCCTTCGTCCACGCCCGCCCGGTCCGGATGGGGGAATCCTGCCTGGCCTGCCACGGCGAGGTTTCGGACGCGCCGATGGCCATGGTGGCGCAGTACGGGGCCGAACGAGGATTCGGCTACGCCGAAAACCAGCTCGCCGGTGTGATGGCGGTCAGCATTCCGGTTCGGCTGGCCCTGGAGCAGATTCGGGGGCGGGCCCTGTCGGTCTTCTGGGTCACGCTGCTGTTGCTGGTGTTTCTCTACGTGCTCATCATCTTTTTGTTCAACCGCATGGTCATCCGCAGCCTGCGCGGGTTGCTGGCCATTTTTCATCAGGGGCTGGTGGGCGAGGAGGAGGAGCGGCTGCTGAAAACGGCGTCCCAAAAGGTGGAAATCGACGAACTGGCCGACGCGGCCCAAGACCTGACCCGTCACCTGGCGGCGGCCCGGGAAAAGGTGGCCCGCCACGCCGAGGAGATGGAGCGCTGCGTGACCGACCGGACCCGGGAGCTGGAAATCTCCCAGGCCCGGCTGCGGGAGAAGGTGGAAACCCGCAACCGGGAGCTGGCCACCTTAAATCGCATCGCGGAGCGCATCACCCGCTCGCCCCGACTGGCGGAAATCCTGCCCGACGTGCTGGACCAGACCCTTCGGCTGATCCCGGCCGACGGCGCGGCGATCTACCTGCTGGCCGGCGAAGGGGAATCCCGGGCGTTGACGCTGGCCTGCCGCCGCAACGCGGAGAAGCTGAGTTCGGCCGTCTCCGTCCCGGCGGACAATTCCCCCGGCGACGCCCCGGCCAGCCTGCCCACCAGCCTGACAGAAGCCCTCCGGATCGCCGCCGGCGGGACCATGAGCCAGTTCGGCTGCAAACGGAACCGAAACTGCCTCAACGTGCCGCTGATTTGCCGGGAGCGGGTGCTGGGCGTCATGATCTTCGTGGGCATGGATGCGGTCGATCCCCCGGCGGAAATGAACGCCCTGCTGCTTTCCATCGGCCAACAGATCGGCGTGGCGGTGGAAAGCCTGCAAAACGTCCACGCCCTGCTGCAAAGCAAGGAGATTCTCCAGTCGGTTTTCGACGGGATTCCCGACGTCATGGTGCTGCTGGACCGGGATTTGCGGGTGCGGATGGTGAACCGGGCCTATCTGAAACGCAACGGCGGCACCCTGGAAACGGCCTTGGGCCGAGTCTGCGGGGCGATGGGCGGGAGTTGCCAATGCCCGCTGGCGGGGCGGGAACTGGCCATGGCACTGGAAACCCGGCGGGAAACCCGGGAGGAAATCCGCACCGAGGCCGGGGAAATTTTCCGGGTTTATCACTACCCGATTCTGGACGAGACCGAAGAAATCTGGGGCGTTCTTCGCTACGCCAAGGACGTCACCCTGGAAAAGCAGGTGGAGCAGCGGATTCAGCAGACCGAGAAACTGGCGGCCCTGGGCCAGCTCGGCGCGGGGGTGGCCCACGAGATCAACAATCCCATGGGCATCATCCTCTGCTACGCCGATCTGATCCGGCGGCAGCTCGCCGAGGCGGACCCCATCGACAACGACCTGAAAGTGATTGAAAAGCAGGCCCGCAACTGTCAGCGCATCGTCACCGATCTGCTGAATTTCGCCCGGGGCGGGGTGGCGGAGCGGCGGGCGGAAAACGTCAACACGGCGGTGACGGAGGTGGCGGAAATGGTTCGACATCAGTTCCGCAAGCGGAGCACGAAGCTGACCTTGGCCCTGAACGATTCGGTGCCGCCCGTGCCCATGGACATGGACCGGATGAAGCAGGTCTTTTTGAACCTGATGATGAACGCCCAGCAGGCCATCGGAGACGGCGGCGGCGCCATTCGGGTGGAAACCGGCTGGTCCTGCACCGACCCTCGGCGGGCCGATTGCCCCGCCGGCGAGGAGGTGGTGGAAATCACGATTGCGGATAACGGCGGGGGCATTCCCCCCGAGGTGGTGGAAAAGATTTTCGATCCGTTTTTCAGCACGAAAAAAACAGGCGAGGGCACCGGCCTGGGCCTTTCGGTAAGCTATGGCATCGTGAAAGACCACGGCGGCGAGATCGAGGTGGAATCCGAACCGGGGAAAGGCAGCCGATTTACGGTGCGCCTGCCGGTGTCCCCGCCCGAGGGAGGAACGCCATGACCGCGGAACGGAACATGGACCCGTCGGTGGACCGGCGCCCGGAAAACGCCTCGGAACGTCCGCCGGAAAGACTGATGATCGTGGACGACGAAGCGGACATGCTGGAAGGGCTGCGCCGTTTGCTGGGGTACGAGATGGCCGGCCTCCGGATCGAAACCTTCACCGATCCCCGGCGGGCGGTCGAGGCGGCCCGGGAGCGGCCGCCGGACCTGGTTCTCCTGGACGTTCGAATGCCGGAAATGGACGGCATTTCGGCGCTCAAGGCGCTGAAGCGGGACGATCCGTCGGCCACTTGCATCATGCTCACCGCCCACGGCAACATCGAACTGGCGGTGAAGGCCATCAAGAACGGGGCCTACGATTTTCTGACCAAGCCCTTCGACACCGACGTGCTGGTCCGCACCCTCAACCAGGGGCTGGAGCGCAACCGGCTCATCCGGGAGAACCGGAACCTGCGAGGGCGGCTGGAAGCCTCGGATTTTCGCGGGATGATCGGCCGGAGCCCGGCCATGGGGCGGCTCTTCGACCGGCTGCGGGCGGCGGCGCGGTCCGACTATTCCGTGCTGATTCGGGGCGAAAGCGGCACCGGCAAGGAGCTGGCGGCCCGGGCCCTCCACGACGAAAGCCGACGAAGCGGCCGGGCCTTCGTCACGGTCAACTGCCCGGCCATTCCCGAGGCGTTGCTGGAAAGCGAGCTGTTCGGCCATCGGCGGGGCGGGTTTACCGGGGCGGACCGGGACCGGCGGGGCATGTTCGAGGAGGCCGACGGCGGCACGCTGTTTCTGGACGAGATCGCCGACATCCCGGTGACCACCCAGACCAAGCTGTTGCGGGCGCTTCAGGAGGGGGAAATCAAGCCGGTGGGGGCGGACAAGGCCAAGACGGTGGACGTGCGCATCGTGGCCGCCACGAATCAGGACCTGGAAAAGAAGATCCGGAGCCGGGCCTTCCGGGAGGATCTGTTTTACCGCCTCAACGTGGTGACGCTGAACACCCCGGCGTTGCGGGAGGCCCCGGAGGACATCCCGCTGCTGGCCCGCCACTACGTGAAAATCGCAAGCGAGGAGTTGGGGCTGCCCCGGCGGCGTTTCTCCGCGGAGGCGCTGCGGCGGTTGTCCCGCTTTCCCTGGCCGGGGAACGTGCGTCAGCTTCAAAACCTGGTGCGGCAGGCGGTGATGTTTTCTCCGGACGAGGAAATTTCCGCCGGGGAGGTGGCCGCCCTTCTGCCGGCGGACGACGCGGCGGAAACCGGTTCCGAGGGGACGCCGGCGCTTTCTTCGGAAAACGGAGAGGTGGCGCCGTACCGGGAGGCCAAGGCCCAGGTGGTGGACCGGTTCACCCGGGAATACATCGAAGACCTGCTCCGGAAGACCGACGGAAACGTGACCCGGGGTGCGGAACTCTCCGGGTTGGGGCGCGCTTCCCTCCAAAAAATCATGAAGCGGTTGGATATTCAGTCGGAAGATTTTCGGGGGGAGCGAGGGGAGGGGTGATTTTGTTTTGGCGGGTTATTTTGGGGATTGAAGAAAAGGGATTCAGGCGGGAAGAGAATATGGCGACCGGACAATTTTGGAAGGGCGCAATCCGATAATGAGGAAACCCGCCTTGGGAGCGATGAATTTCTTCCGTCTCATTTTTTCCTTTTCCCGGAATCCCAAAGGCGTTGTGGCAGGCACAACGTGTCGCTGCCATGGAAAGACCGCCCCCCGCGAGAAACAAGTTGTTCTATTTTCCTTCCAACGGGATGCGCCCAGGACAAAACGTCCCCCTCGGGAAAAAAGTCGCATTGTCGCGATCGTCCTTTTTTCGGGCAGGGCCATGGATCGTGCCGAACCACTCCGACTGGCCTGCGCAATTCCCCAACAAAAAAAGGGCCAGCCCAAAAAGGCCAACCCTTGACTTCATTTGGTGCCGGGGGCGGGAATCGAACCCGCATGGGCTTGCGCCCGGAGGATTTTGAGTCCTCTGCGTCTACCAGTTTCACCACCCCGGCTCGGCCCACATATCTATTCGAAGCGGGTCCGGTTTGTCAAGAATTTTAACGCGTTTCAGCCCGTTTCGCCCAAAATCTCGACCAGAGCCTCGGCCAATTCCCCCCGGCTCGCCGCCCCTTCCCGCAACACTTCGGGCCGGTCGCCGCAGACGTCCACCACCGTGGAGCCCGGTCCGCCGGCCAAGGGGCCGGCGTCCAGAATGAAATCCACCCCTCGGGCCACTTCCGGATCCAGGTCGTCGATTCGATGGCAGCCGGGTCCGCCGGAGCGGTTGGCGCTGGTCCCGGTGACGGGACCGCCCGCGGCGGCGGCCAGCATTCGCGCCACCGGATGCCCGCACAGCCGGACGCCGATCTTTCCCGTTCCGGCGGTCAACGCCGTCGGCACCTCCGGCCTTGCCGGAAGAACCAGGGTCAGTCGTCCCGGCCAGAACCGGTCCATCAGCAAGCGGCCCGTCTCCGGAACCGCCACAACCAGCCGGTCCAGCTCCGAAGGATCGGAAATCAGCACCAGCACCGGCTTGTCCGCCGGACGCCCCTTCAGCGCGAAGAGCCGCGCCACCGCCGATTCCCGAAAGGCGTCGGCCGCCAGACCGTACAGACCCCGAGTCGGAACCGCCCCCAGCCCGCCCTGGAGAATCCGCGCCGCCGCTTTTTCCACAACGGCGGTGTCCGGCAAAACCGGGTCCACCGGCCAAATGCGATCAGACCAACTGCTCAAGTTGGGCCGCCTTCCGGTTTATCCCATCGACCATCTCCGCCTTGTGGGCTTCCAATTCCCGTTCCAAGTCCGGATCCGACAGGGACAGCATCTGCACGGCCAGCAATCCGGCGTTCACGGCGCCGGCCCTCCCGAGGCCCATCGTGGCCACCGGCGTTTCCGCCGGCATCTGCACGGTGGAGAGCAGCGCGTCCAGGCCTTGGAGGGCCGAGGAGGAAATGGGCACGCCGATGACGGGCAACGTTGTGTGGGCCGCAATCGCGCCCGCCAGATGGGCCGCCTTGCCCGCGCCGGCAATGACGATTCGGATGCCCCGGCCTCGGGCGTTGGCGGCCAAATCGGCCGCCCGCGCGGGGCTTTGGTGGGCGGAGGCCACCGTCATTTCGTAGGACACGTCAAATTTTTTCAGAATCCCCGCCGCGCCCTCCATGACCGAAAGATCGGAGTCGCCGCTCAGGAGAATGAGGACTCGGGGCTGCCGCTCCATCCGCCGAAGGGCCTTTTGGCCGATGTCCTTGCGGAAATGAACGTCTTTCCAGGAAATTTTTTCCACCGTCTCGTAGGCTGCGTCGATGGCGTTCCCGATGGTGTCGCCCAAGGCGGTGACGCCCAGGACCCGACCGCCACTGGCCACCAAGCCCTTCTCGGCGTCGGCCCGGGTGCCGGCGTGAAAAATCATCCGGTCGTCCCGGCCGTCGGCGGCATCCAGCCCCTGAATGGGATGGCCCTTTTCGTAATCGCCGGGATATCCGCCGGCCGCCATCACCACGCAGACGGCGGGGCGCGGATCGATTTTCGGCCGCTGCCGGTCCAGGTCGCCGTCAATCACCGCCTCCAGCAACGGCACCAAGTCGCTCTGAATCCGCATCAACAGGGGCTGGGCTTCGGGATCGCCCATGCGGGCGTTAAACTCCAGCACCTTCACCCGGTCCCGGTCGATCATGAGGCCCGCGTACAACACGCCCTTGTAGGGACGCCCCTCGGCGGCCATGGCCCGGACGGCGGGTTCCATGATTTCCTTCATGATTTTCCGGTGGAAAAAGCCGTCCACCACCGGCGCCGGCGAATAGGCCCCCATGCCCCCGGTGTTGGGGCCTTCGTCGTTGTCGTACACCGCCTTGTGGTCCTGGGAGGAAGGAAACGGCAGCACCGTCTTGCCGTCGGTGAAGGCGATGAAGGAGGCCTCCTCGCCGGTCAGGCATTCTTCCACCACCACGGTCCGGCCCGCCTCGCCAAAGGCGTCCTTCATCAGCATGGAATCGATGGCGTCCAACGCCTCCGCTTCCGTCCGGCAGACGATCACGCCCTTGCCCGCCGCCAGCCCGTCGGCCTTCACCACCAGGGGCGCCCCCAGCCGGCGGACGTAATCGGCGGCCCGTTCCGGGTCCGTAAAGGTTTCCCCGGCGGCGGTGGGAATGCCGTATTTCAGCATCAGCGACTTGGCGAAAGATTTGCTTCCCTCGATCTCGGCGGCGGCCCGGTTCGGCCCGAAAACCCGCAGCCCTTCGGCCTCGAAGGCGTCCACGATGCCGGCGGAGAGCGGCCCTTCCGGCCCGACCACCGTCAAGTCGATGCCCTCGGCCAAGGCGAATTTGGTCAGTTCCGGAATGTTTTCCGCGTCAATGTCCACGCAGGTGGCCAGTTCGGCCATTCCGCCGTTGCCGGGGGCGCAGAACACCGCGGCGACGCGCGGGCTTTGACGGATTTTCCAGACCAGCGTGTGCTCGCGGCCGCCGCCGCCGACTACCAGAACTTTCATTGTGAATGGTCTCCTTGATCGGCAATGTCAGTTTGAAAGGAAGGCGGAATGAGCTTGAGCCGGGCGGGTGGAGGCAAGGGAGGAAACAAAGAATGGTTTGGCGGGCAACGCAATCCCTTGCGGCTCCGTCGAGATTCCGCCCTCAGCCCCGACCCGTCGGCCGTCGTCTGGACCGTTCGGCGTGATCCGTCATCGCCAGCCGAATCAGTCGGTCCAGCAGATCGGGAAATTCCATGCCCGCCGCCCGGGCCGCCTGGGGAAAAAGACTGGTGGGCGTCATCCCGGGGATCGTGTTGGTTTCCAAGAGATACAATTCGCCGTCGGCTTCGGAAAGGATGAAATCACTGCGGCTGTATCCGCGACAGAACAGTGCCTCGTGGGCGGTCCGGGCCATGGCCTGGACCCGAACGGCCACGTCTTCCGGCACCCGGGCCGGACAGATTTCCTCGGCCTCTCCGGCGGAATACTTGGCGGCGTAATTAAAAAAATCGTGTTGGGCTTTGGGAACGATTTCGATGAGGGGAAGGGATTCCAGTTCGTCGTTGCCGATGACCCCGGCGGTCAGCTCGGTGCCGGAAACAAAGCGTTCCAGCAGGACAAGCTCGTCTTCCCGGAAGGCCGTCCGAAGGGCCTCTTCCAGGTCGTCGGCGCGGCGAACGATGGACATTCCGATGCTGGAACCGCCGCTTCCGGGTTTGACCACCAGCGGCAGGCCGATTTCGTCCCCGAGGTCGGCAAAGTCCAACGGCGCGCCGGAAAGGACGGCGCGGTAGGGCGGAACGGGAAGGCCGGCATCCCCATACAGCCGTTTGGACGCCAGCTTGTTCATGGCCAGGGCGCTGCCGAGCACGCCCGCCCCTTGGTAGGGGATGTTCAGCAGGTCGAGCAACCCCTGCACGGTCCCGTCCTCGCCAAAGGGACCGTGCAGGATGATCAACGCGACGTCGATGTCGGGGGCGTCCGCCACCAGACGCGGCAGGTCGTCCCGGGGGTCGTAGCGGCGAATCGCGTACTTCTCGGGGTTCAGCGCGGCCGCCACCTGATCGCCGCCGGAAAGCGACACCTCCCGTTCGGAGGAAATGCCGCCCGACAACAACGCGATGGTCGGCCGGCGGCTCATGACCCGGCGGCGCCGCTCAGAAGCTGGGCCTTGGTGCGGTTGTACTCGTCCAGGGTGATCAACTGGCTCTCCAACAGCCGGGCCAACTCCGTCAGTTCGCGGATGCGGCTGCCGGGCCGCCGTTCCGGCGGGGCCTCGATCTGGGGGACGGGCCCATAGGCGTCGGGCGGAAGCGTCAACATCTCTCCCTGCTCGCGGCCGAAGCGAACCGAGGCAAGGCCGTCCAACAGACTGACCTCCACGGTGCGGTTGCGCATTTCCGGCAGGGCCAGCAGGTCCTGGAGATTTTTTCGCTCCTCCTTCATCCGCTTGCGAATGCGATAGGCCGAATAGACAATCATGGCGGAACCGCCCAGAAAAATCCAGAGCATGTATTGGACGATCCCTCGAAAAAAGAGAACCAGACAACCCAGGGCCGCCAAAAGCCCCAAATGGAGCAGCAGAATCGAATGGGCCATGAGAATGCCTTTGAACAGACCGACGCTTTCCGCGTTCTTGGCTTTCCGTTTCATTCGCGATTTTCCTTCTTCGCTGAGTTCATGCGTTCGGTCAGGCGCGCCTGATACCGCTGGGGAACCTCGAACATAATCGCGGAGTTCCGGGTCGCATTGAGCTTCATGATCAAGTAGTTGAGCTTCTTCACCACCCGATATTTCTCCCGGGCGTCCGTCATGCCGGCCAGCAGGTCCTCGGTCTGACGGATTTCCTTCTTGATTTCCAGCTCGGGCGGAAGACAGTCGGCGTTCTTGAGAATTTTGTGGGCCAGGCGCAGATCTTCGGGGATGTGGCCGTCTTCTTCCAGCTTCAAGGGCTCTCCGGAACCGGAGAGATTTTCAAATGCCCCTTTTTTCCGGGCCACTTGAATGCGGTCCTCCACGATTTTTTCAAATCCTGGAATCATAATGGCATCTCTCATTATAACAGGGGCGGGAAATTTTCAACCCGCAAAAGGAAAAAAGGCCCTCCGACGCATAGCCGGAGGGCCTTGGAAAAAACCGGATGGTGGCGATGCAGGGACTTGAACCCCGGACACTACGGATATGAGCCGTATGCTCTGACCAGCTGAGCTACATCGCCAAAAAGATGTCGCCGCTCGGCAACGACGGACTTCTTTAGCAGGCCGCCGGGGCGAAGTCAAGAAGCAAATCCAAGAAATTTTCCCTTCCCGGACGAAGACCGACGGCGCGGCGGCCCCGGAGGGGAAGCCGCCGCCCGCCGGTTCGGCGACGGCATATCCGCCCCGACATCCGCCCAATTCGGGCCGTTTCATCATCCCTCGCCGTGGGGCCGGGAACCGGCCACCTCCACGGTAAACTCCGCCAGATCGTCCGGAAGCTCGGAAAACACGATCATGAACGGCAGCTTGACGCCCGGTTCCACGCCGACGTTCAGGTCGTTTTCGCCGGACCGATTGGAAAGCTGCCCCTCAATGGCGTCCAGACCCAGCGTCCGGAGATCCTCGTCGGAAACCGTGTTTCCGGCGAACACCCGATTTTGCATCGCCACGTTTCCGGCCTGGTTGAGCAGTTTGCCGCGGACCTGAATGTAATCTCGCCGGCTGGAAAACTGGTTTTGAACCTGCCCGGTGATGACGAAAAACAGCCCGGCATCCTGGTTGCGGACATACCGGCTCCGAATGGTCGCTTCCAGCGGCGCGACTTCGCCCAACGGCCGGGGTCCCGCGATCCATTCCGGAAGCCAGGCGGTCACCTGTTTCTGAATGGAATCGGGAATCATGCCCGCCGTATGGGCGTAATATCCGCCGCCCCCCAGAAGGGCCAGCAGCAAAAGCGCCAGCAACGGCGCCCCGACCTTTTTCCGGGCGGGCTTCCGGGAAACTTTCCGGACAATCTCGGCATCTTCTTCGTCTTCCTCCTCCAGGGAGGGGCCGCCCAGATCGTCGGTGGGGATGCCCATGTCGAAGGGATCGGTAAAATCCTCCGACGGCTCGCGCTCCCGTCCCGTGGCCGGAACGGTGTCGGCGTCGGCGTCGGCCACTTCGGCCTCGTCCATGTCGAAATCGAGATCGTCGGAGATGGCGGCGCCGCCCGCGGCCGCCTCCTCGTCCAGATCGAAATCCAGCTCCTCGGACGCCGCCGCTTCGGCGGGGGCGTCCTCGTCCTCCTCCAGATCCAGATCAAACTCGAAGCTGCCGGATTCGCCGGCCTGGCCTTCGTCGAAATCCAGGGCGTCGGAGCGGTCTTCGGCGGCTTCGGTTTCCAGATCCAAGTCGAGGTCCAGCTCCATATCCGCGGAATTTTGCTGAAGCGCGGGCTCGTCCTCGTCCAGACTCAGCCCCATGTCGCCCACCTCGGTGGGCTCGTCGGAGGCGGCCGGACGGATTTCGGACCCTTCGTCGTCCAGGTCGAACTCCAGACTGAACTCCTCGGAAAGCCCCGCCGCCTCCGGCTTCTCCGCAGACGCCGACTCTTCTTCCTCATCCTCCGCCAGGGCCAGGTCCAGATCAAACTCGTTGGAGACTTCGTCGGAAGCGTCCAAGTCCAAATCCAGGGAAAGATCGTCCGAGGCCTCGGCGGTTTTCGCCTTGGTCACGAGGCTGGGTTCCGGATCGGAATCCAGGGCCAGATCCAGCTCGTCCTCCGCGTCCCGGCCATCGTCCAGATCGATATCCAGGGAAATCTCGTCCTCTTCCGCTTCCCCGGCGGGGGCGGCCGCTCCGTCTTCCAAATCAAAGTCGAGATCGATTTCGTCGGCGTCTTCGCCGCCTTCCTCCTCGAAATCGAGTTCCAAGTCCAACTCCTCGGAGTCGACGGCGGCCGGCGCTTCGGCCTCCTCGTCCATGTCCAGATCGAGGTCGATCTCCTCCCCTTCGTCTCCGCCGCCTTCGGCTTCCAAGTCGAGGTCCACCTCCATCTCGTCGGCGGCTTCGCCTGCGGCGGGCGCTTCTTCAACGTCCAAATCCAGATCGAATTCGTCGGCCTCGTCCCCAAGCCCCGGGCCTTCGGCTTCCAGCTCCAGGTCGATTTTGTCCGCCTCGTCCCCGCCGCCCTCGGCTTCGAGATCGAGGTCCAGTTCCATTTCCATCTCGTCCGACGCGCCGCCGGCGGAGGCTTCTTCCGCTTCGATATCCAGATCGATTTCGTCCGCCTCGTCCCCGCCGCCCTCGGCTTCGAGATCGAGGTCCAGTTCCATTTCC
>JBKHDD010000001.1:0-92098 GCA_046541515.1 Desulfococcaceae bacterium | reverse complement strand
ACGATTTTTTGGGGCGCGGCCTCTCGACTTCACCTTATATATGGCGCGGTACTCGTCATGGATCGGCCGACCTCCCAATAAAACCGGCCGACCACGCGGGGAAAACGGGGGCGAACGTAAGGAGGAAAAGCGGGATTTCTGCACCACCGAAACTTTTCGTCCAAAACGGCCGTCATCGCCCCAAAAAGCAATTTGCCCCGCTCGCCGGAAAATGCCGGCAAGGGGGCAAATGGAAAAAACGGCGATGGCGGACGAGGCCCCGCCTTCACCGGCGGGAGGCAAACCTCAAATCACGCCACATCAGGCGGCCGGCAACCGTAGGCGATGAAACCGCTTCTTGCCCGCCCGGAGAAGGAGTTCTCCTTCCTTAAAATCCGCCGGCGAGACGATCGCCTCCGGCGCCTCGACCCGGTGGCCGTTGATGTAGGCGCCGCCCTGCTGAATCAACCGCCGGGCCGCGCCGCCGGAGGCGGCCAGGCCCGACAGCACGAAAACCTTGAACGCGGGCATGCCGTCCCCCATTTCATCCGCCGAGACCACGGAGGCGGGAACCGCTTCCTCGCCCGCCTCGTCTCCGCCGCGCGGAACGCCGCTGGACGGCAGCAGAGAGTCCGGGACGGCCCGGGCCCCGAACATCGACGCCGCGGCTTCCCGGGCGGAAACCGCCGCCTCCCTTCCATGGGCGATGGCCGTGGCTTCGAAAGCCAGAACGGCCTTGGCCACGTTCAAATCCGCCCCGGAAAGGGTTTCCGCGGCGCGGATTTCGTCCATGGGCAGAAACGTGAACAGGGCCAGAAATCGGGCCACGTCGCGATCGTCGGTGTTGACCCAGAACTGGTAATATTCATAGGGACTGGTTCGCTCCGCATCCAGCCAGACCGCGCCGGCGTGGGTCTTCCCCATTTTGATGCCGGCGGCGGTCGTGATCAGCGGGAACGTGATTCCGAAAGCGGGCTTGCCGATGCTCCGCCGGATCAGCTCGATGCCCGCCACGATGTTGCCCCACTGATCGCTTCCCCCCATCTGGAGTCCGCAGTCGTGGGCTTGGAACAGATGAAGAAAATCGTAGGCCTGCAGAATCATGTAGTTGAACTCGATGAAGCTCAACCCCTCTTCCGATTCCAGCCGTGCCCGGTAGCTTTCCGCCTTGATCATCCGGTTGACGCTGAAATGGCGGCCGATGTCCCGAAGCAGCTCGATGTAGCCAAGCCCGGCCAGCCAGTCGGCGTTGTTGACCAGCAACGCCTTTCCTTGCGAAAAATCGATGAAATTGGAAAGCTGGTTTTTCAGCGCGGCGGCGTTTTCCGCCACCAGCTCCGGGGTGAGGAGCCGGCGCATCTCCGTTTTTCCGCTGGGGTCGCCGATCAGCCCGGTTCCGCCGCCGACCAGGGCGATGGGACGGTGTCCCTGGCGCTGCATGTGCGCCAGGGACATGATCGGCACCAGACTGCCAACGTGGAGACTCGACGCGGTCGGGTCGAATCCGATGTAGCAGGAGCGGCCGTCGCTTGCGAGATATCGGCGAAGTTCGTCGTCGTGGGTGGTCTGCTCAATAAAGCCGCGTTCCGTAAGAATGTCGAGTGCGTTCGTCACCGGTCTCCACCTATTTGTTGGCGTATTCCACCGCGCGGGTTTCCCGGATCACCATCACCTTGATCTGTCCGGGGAATGTAAGGGATTCCTCGATTTTTTTGACGATGTCCTTGCTCATCAGGATGGTGTCCTCGTCGCTGACCTTTCCGCTTTCCACCATCACCCGGATTTCCCGGCCGGCCTGAATGGCGAAGGAATTGGACACTCCCTGAAAGGAATTGGCGATGGCCTCCAGGTCTTCCAGTCGCCTGATGTAGTTTTCCAACAACTCTTTGCGGGCGCCGGGCCGGGCGCCGGAAAGGCTGTCGGCCGCCTGCACCAAAAGCGCGTAGACCGAAGAAGGGGGCACATCCTCGTGGTGAGAGGCCAGGGCGTGCACCACCTTGGAGTTTTCGCCGAATTTCTTGGCCAGCCGAGACCCGATCAACGCATGGGGGCCTTCCACCTCGTGGTCGATGGCCTTGCCGATGTCGTGCAACAAGCCCATTCGACGGGCCAGCTTCTGGTTCAGTCCCAGCTCGGCGGCCATGATGCCGCAAAGAAAACCGACCTCCACCGAATGCTGAAGCACGTTTTGGGCGTAGCTGGTCCGAAACTTCAAATGCCCAAGGTATCTCAGCAGCTCCGGATGGATGCCGTGGACGCCCAAGTCGAAGGCCGCCTGTTCGCCGGCCTCCTTGATGGCCACGTCCACCTCCTGGCCCACCTTCTTGACCACGTCCTCGATGCGGGCCGGATGAATTCGGCCGTCGGAAATCAACCGGATCAGGGAAAGCCTGGCGACCTCCCGCCGGACCGGATTGAATCCGGACAGAATGACCGCCTCGGGCGTATCGTCGATGATGAGATCGATGCCGGTCGCCGCCTCCAGGGCCCGAATGTTCCGACCTTCCCGCCCGATGATCCGCCCCTTCATTTCGTCGGAGGGAAGCTGCACCACCGAAACGGTCCGTTCCGCCACGAAATCCCCGGCGTATCGTTGAATGGCGGTGGCGATGATCTCCTTGGCTTTTTTATTGGCATCTTCCCGGGCCTCGTTTTCGATTTTCTTGATCAGCTTGGCGGCTTCGTACCGGGCCTCGTTTTCCATGGCCCGGATCAGAAGATCCTTGGCCTGCTCCATGGTCAGCCCGGAAATCTTCTCCAGCTGATTTTTCTGCTCTTCGATGAGCCCCCGGTAGGTTTCCTCGCTCTTTTCAACCGCGACTTCCCGCTCTTGGATTTTTCGCTCGCGGTCGCCAAGCTCCCCCTCCCGACGTTCCAGCTGACCGTGCTTTCGGTCAAGATTTTCTTCCTTCTGGATCAACCGGTTTTCCTGCCGTTTCAACTCGGCCTTGACTTCCCTCGTCTCCGCGTCGAACTCGCTTTTCATCTTAAAAAGCTTGTCCTTGGCTTCGAGCTGGGCCTCTTTCAGCAGGTTTTCCGCCTGACGCCGGCCGTCTTCCACGATCCGCCGAGATTCGCCTTGGGCGTCCTGGGTTTTTTGAAGGAGGGCCTTTCCCTTGGCCCAGTATGCTAAGCCAAAACCGGCGCCCGCGCCGATCAGGCCGAATAGAAAACTGAATTCTGACATAACATCCCCCCACACAACGTTAGGTTGAACGCGTTCTGTTGATTCGTCGGGATCGCGCGGCGGGCGGAAGTCATTCGAGTTTCGGCAAATTCGGGACCGGGCGAGGCGATAGGCCGTCGCCGGGCTCGTCGATGGAGCGTTCATCCGGAAATGGAGATAAAGGAATGTCGGCCGCCTGCCATCCCGCGTGAGGGAAAAGCAGAAAGGAATTACGGAACTGGTGGGAGAAACGGTACGGAAACGTCCGAGGGCGGGGTAAAAAATGAAAAGAGAGTCTTTGCCGCTGCCTCCTTTCCCTCTCTCAGATCAACATGACCGTTGCCGACGATCGCGGTTCGCGCGTGGGGACCCGGAAAAAGGAATCCCCCGCCAGGGTGCCGTGTTGGGTAGCCCTTGAAACCAGGGTTTCAAAGTGGGCGCCTCTTAGCTTCTTCAGGCTTTTCCGTCGTCGCGGAACATGCACACCAAAGCAAGTGGAAGCTCCCTTGTGGAAAATGTTGGATCAAAGCGCATCGTCCAATCACGTACACGGCAGGGGATTTTTTTGCTTTTTCGGGACCCGTTTGCGCTTTCGGCCGGCGTTTTGGCGACCCAAGTCGGAAAAGGCGAGAAAACGGTCGAAACGACGCGTCATGCGCGGCTTGACCATCCGCCGAAGGCGAACGAGGGCGATGCCGGAAAAAGCGGGACTCGCGCGGGTTATTTTATATGCCCTTGTGCCGAGGGCTTTCGGAATCGTTCCATTTTTTTAAGCCGTTCAGGGCTTAAAAAAACCATCCATCCAGTCCGCACTGGAAACAGAAAAAAATCGCTATCCGCTGCTTTCACCTTGGGGAAGACTATACATTTTTCAACCCGCCAAAGTCAAGACTTTTACCCGGTTTCGCCGGATTCCGGGGCGCCGGGGAGAGCGGGTTTTGCCTGGGTTTTCGGACCGTCCAGTTCGATGGCGACCGCGTACACCCCCTCGGAAAGCTCCGCCGTGACCGGAAACGGCCCTCGTTCGATCACGGCGAGCATTTTTCGATTGGTGGAGAGGATCGCGGCGGTGAACCGACGAATCCCCCGATCCCGCGCCAAACGGGCCAGCATGCGGTACAGAAAGGAGCCGATCCCCCGCCCTTGGTAGTCCTCGTCCACCAGAAACGCGATCTCCGCGGACGGACGGTCGGGCTCGCGCATGAAACGCCCCTCGGCGATGATCCGCCCCGGCGCGGCCGCCTCGTCCAGCCCCACCACAGAAAGGGTGCGCTGGTAGTCGACGTTGACGTATTCCTGCATCCGGTCGTGGGGCATTTCGCGAATCGGCGCGAAATACCGAAAGCGGATCGCCTCGGGCGAAAACCGGTAAAACAGCCGCCGCATCTCCTCTTCGTCCGACGGGCGAATGGCCCGGAAGCGGATCTCCAGCGACCCGTCGAAGGTGTGCCGCGTGGCGACCTCGGAGGGATAGAGCTTGGCGGAATCGGCCAGAAAAAGCTGATCGGCGTAAATCATCCGGGCCTCGCGGGCCGCTTCCACCAATCCCCCCCGATCCTCCGGATGGGCGATGTCGATCAGGGCCTGGGCCCGCTCCCGCACCGTCCGTCCCTTGAGCCAGGCCGCGCCGTACTCGGTCACCACCAGGTCCAACGATTCCTTGAAGGCAAAGGGGTTTTCGTATTCGGCCACGGAAAGCCGAATGTTGGATTCCCCGGCCAGATTGCGGCTTGGCAGGGCAAAGATCGTCCGGCCGCCGGGGGACATTTCCGCGCCCAGAAAAAAATCCATGGTCTCCGCGGGGTTGGTGGCCACGTTGGCCTTGCCCACGTGCAGGGCGATCTGGCCGGAAAGGTCCACCTTCCGCGCCGGAATCACCGCCACCATGCCCGGATTCCGGCTGATCTCGACCGGATCGTAGAGCTTGTCCACCCCTTGGAACTCCACCAGCGGGTTCCGGTCCAGCCAGGCCATCAACTCCGCCGTCCCAATGGCGTAGGCGGTCACCGCCCGCCCCCGCCAGTTGGCCTTGTGTCGGTTGGAAACCGCCCCGCTTCGCACCAGGTCCATCAGGGCGTCGGTGAAAATGGCGGTATGAATCCCCAACTCCCGCTTTTCGGCGAGCTGTTTGCCCAGGGCGTCGTAGAGCGGCCCGATGGAAAACGCCACGCAGCTCCCGTCTTCGATGACGGCGGCCACCTGCGCCGCCACCTGGTCGAAAACCGGCTCGTCGGGCCAGCGATCGAAATAGAGCAACGGCTCGGTCCCCTCCACCAGCAGGTCGAACTGGGAAACGGGCACCAGGGTGTCGCCGATGGTGCGGGGCACGTCCGGGTTGATCTCGGCCACCACCAGATCGGCCCGGTCCATGGCGGGGCGGGCCGCGTCCACCGCCACGCCGATGGAACAATACCCGTTGTCGTCCGGCGGCGCCACCTGGACGAAGGCCACGTCCACGGGAATGCGGCCGGAGCGCATCAGCTCCGGAATCCGCATGAACCGGCTGGGAATGAGGTCCACATGGCCGGCCCGGATGGCCTCGTCGGCCACCCAGCCGGAGAAGAAAGTTTTCAGCCGAAATTTATGGGAGCGAAGGGCGTCCAGGGAGATGGCGTCGCCGAAGCTGAACAGTTGCACCAGCACCAGATCGCGGAGCGCCCCGGCGGAAGAGGACATCAGCGCCCGCACCAGGGTCCGGGGTTCGGCCACCCCGGACCCGATGAAAATGTTCATCCCCGGCCGAATTCGTTCCAGGACGGCCTCGGGCGGGACCACCCGCTTCCGCCACTGGTCTTCGGACTCGGGCCGATGCCGATTGTCTCTTCCGCCGCGAAGCCATCGAAACATGGCGCCTCCTCGTCCATCAGGTTGTTCAAAGCCTTGCCAAAAACGCCAATGCCGTTGGGAGGGGCCACAAAAAACGATGGCCCTGGACGAAACAAGGGCGCATCGAACGCGCCCCTGGGAATTCCACCCAAATATGAACACCGCAGCGTCAAAAATAGCCGGTGATCCAGCCGTATACGCCCGAAGCCGGGGCAATCTCTCCCGGAAGTCCCGGAACCGAAAACCCGCCGTATTCGGAATCGGCCCCGCCCCAGTGCAGATTGGCGCCCGCCAGCAACTCCAGCCGTTGGGTCATGCTCCACACGAACCGGGGCTGCACGACGCCGGACGGATCGTCCAGGTTCTGAATGGCGGTGACGAAGAAATTCAACAGCGGATGGGCCTCCCACCGCACCTGACCGGCCAGATAATTGCGGCCCAGGGTGAATCGCTCCCCGCGGGCGAGGGCGTCCACCAAGTCCGGATCGGTCGTCGCCTCGGCGTAGTCGTCGTCCCCCAGACCGCCGTGGAAAAACTCCAGAAATCCATAGGCGTTGCGGCCCCATGCCATCCAGGAGTAGTCCAGGTTGACCACGCCGGACCAGTGGCCGTCCCGGCCGCTTTCCGATGGCAACCACGTGTGGGAGAGATCCGCCCGCCAGGCCGCGCCGCCCAAGTAGCCGGCAACGCCCGCCCCGATCACCCGGTTTTCGTGGTTCCAGCCCGCCAGCAGGTCGAACTCGTTTTCGCCCCGAGAAAAATGGTATCGCGCCCCCAGGGCCGACTCCTCCCAGGAAACGTCTCCGTCCACGGGATTCCGCCGGGGCACGTAGACGGCCTGAAGCTCGCCGGTTTCGCCCAGCGGCGACCGGACCAGGGCCATGTCGTCGCCCACCTTGTAATCCCGGATCACATCGGTGGGGGCGAAGGGATTGAACAGGTCCAGCGGATTGAACAGCAGCCCGTTGCCCCAGGTCAGAGCCTGCCGCCCGATCCGGATGGATTGATCTCCCTCGCTCCGCACGGACAGCGCCAGCCGGTCCAGCCGATGGGAAACCACCCATTCGTCGCCCTCGCCCAGGGTCTGGCTCAGGTCCAGCAGCCGCCGGTCGTCGGCGAGGACGCCGGAGGCGCCTGCAACCAGGGGGAACGACGAATTGCCCCCACCGCCGCCCACCGAAAGTTGGCGCCCCAAAGCCCGCCGGTTCTCCCGGGTTTCGCCCCGGGCCGCCAAAAGCTCGTAATGGATTTCCAGGGTCCCCCAATCCCCAAAAAAGAGGTGGTTTTTCAGCCGGAACTCGGCCGCCGAATCGATCCAGGCCCCGCCTTCCGCCCGATGGTCCAGGCTGTCGCTGCTTGGCCAGGCGGAAAGGAGCTGGCCGCGAAGATGACCGCCCCAGTCCGGCGAGAGAGCTTCCCAGGGATTTTCCGCGGCGGAGAGGATCGCATTGGGAATCATCGTCCCAAAAAAGGACAATACGGCAATCGCAAGGGCGATTCGGACGACCCGGCCGGTCCAATCTCCCGACCCCTTGTTGCTCCAAAGGCTGAACCGGGAGCCGGGGAACCACGGGCCGAAGGGGCGGCGTCCGGAGTTTGCCCGCCCGAAAGGGGGATGGTAAATCCGGCGGTGCATTTCCGTCCAGGCCATGGATTGGCGAAACACTTCGGCTATTTCCGCGCGTCTTCGTCCACCAGGCCGTCCTTGATCCGCACCAGACGTCGGGCGAACTCCATCACCTGCCGGTCGTGGGTGGAAAAAATAAAGGTGACTTCGCGGCGCTCGTTCATCTCCGCCATCATCTCCAGCAAGGCGGCCCCGGTTTTGGAGTCCAGATTGGCGGTGGGCTCGTCGGCCAGCACGATGGAGGGATTGGACACGATGGCCCGGGCAACCGCCACCCGCTGTTGCTGCCCGCCGGAAAGCTCCGCCGGCCGATGGTTGTACCGGCCTTTCAGCCCCACCTCGTCCAGCATCTCCCGGGCCCGATCCCGGCGCTCCTCGGCGGGAACGCCCTGGAGGAGCATGACATATTCCACGTTCTCCAGCGCGGAAAGCACCGGGATCAAGTTGTACGCCTGGAAAACAAAACCGATGTGGCGGAGCCGAAGCTCCGCCATTTGGGCGTCTTTCATTTCGGCGTAATCGTTCCCGGCGACAATGATGGAACCCTCGCCGGGCCGGTCCAGCCCGCCGATCAGGTTCAGCAGCGTCGTCTTTCCGGAGCCCGAAGGACCGGCCAGCGCGGTGAACTCGCCGGCTTCCACGGAAAGATCGACGCCGCGCAGGGCAGGAACGGTCACCTCGCCCTGCTGATAAATTTTGGTCACGCCCTGGCATTCCACCATGGCCATTGGCAAACCTCTCGCCTTTTGGTCCGATCAACCGGAAACGACTTTCGGGGACGCTTCCGGAGCGTTTCTGAATCTACTTTTCCCGGCTGCTCCAACAGCGGTCCCCCCGCCCTCACCGCCTCGCCATGGCCTCCACCGGCGTGAACCGCGCCGCCTTGAGCGCCGGGTAGACGCTCACCAACAACCCCAGCGTCAGCACAACGGCGTTGGCCTTGAGGATTTCCCCGGCCCGAACCGACGGATAAATGACCCGGGAAATCCCGGCGAACTCCGCCCCGGCGGCGAAGGCGGCGAGATCGATCCCCGCGTGGGCCAGCCAGGCGACGATGGAAAGGGCCAGCAAATTTCCCGCCGCGACGCCCAAGATCAGCAGAATCAAAGATTCGGCCAACACCTCCCGGAGAATGCGGCCGCTTTTCATTCCCAGCGCCTTCAGCAGGCCAAACTCCCACATCCGCTCGAACACCGCCATCAGCATTGTATTCACGATTCCAAATCCCATGGCGATGAAGACCACCAGATACCAGATGCCCCGAAACCGTTCCGTCATCTGGAGTTGCACCTCGATCAGCGGCAGCAGCTCCCGCCAGGTGTGCACCGAAAATTGGTCCGGAAGCGCGCCGCGAAGCCGTTCCGCTACGGGTTCCGCCGCCTCCGTCTCCGGCAGCAGGACCGCGAACTCGGAAACCGCGCCGTCCATCCGCAACATTTTTTGGGCGGCGGAAATGGAAACAAAGGCATACCGTTTTTCGGTGGATTCCAGCTCCGCCCGATAAATCCCCCGGATGGTGAAGGCCCGGGAGGCGATCTCGCCGGTTCGGTCCTGGGACATCGCCACCAGCCGCTTGCCCACCTCCGTGTCGAAGTCCTCCGCCAAGGCCGCGCCCACCAGGATGCCGAGGTCGTCGTCCGGAGCGAGATATTCTCCATCCGCCACCGCCTCCCCGATGAAGGAAACCGCCGCTTCCCGCTCCGGTTCCATCCCCACCAGGGTGACGCCGCCCGAATTCCGGGCGTTGTTGACCACCGCGTTGACCCGGACCCGTTCCGTCCACCGAGCCCCCGGCGGCAATTCCCGATCCAGCGCCTCGCGAACCGCCTCCGGGTCTTCGATGGAATTTTCCACCACCGGATCGGAACGATAGCCGTCCCGGTGAATCTGAAGGCTGCCGGCGAGCGTGGAAATGGCGTTGTGGAGCATCTGGCGGCTGACGCCCTCCATAAGCGCCCCCAGCACAACCATGCCGCACACGCCCACCACCACCGCCGTGAGGATCACGCCGGTTCGGCGGGGGTTCCGCCAGATGTTCCGCCAAGCCAATTGAAAGGTCACGGGACCGCTCCGGCATCGTATTCGCCAAATGTCCCGGGATCAGCGGAGAAGAATAAAGGGATTCGATCTGTTAATAATACTTCCATTTGTTTTCTCGTTCCCAGGCTCTGCCTCAATGTCATTAAGTTAAGGAACAATGCCTGTGGAATCGGCAGCGCCTTTATTAAAAATAAGCGAATGATTTCAAGGCATTGCCGAAAAATCCCCCCTTGCCCCCCTTTAAAAAAGGGGGGTAAAAACGCTTAACTTAACGCCATTGAGGCTCTGCCTGGGAACGCATTCCGGGAGGCTCCGCCTCCCGTTTTGGAGGAAGAGCCTCGCAACGAGTTGGATTTTTTGACATATTCAATCTTGCAATTCTCCCGAGGAAATTCATGCGTGCCGCATGGCCTCCACCGGGGTCAGCCGGCGCACCCGCAGGGCCGGATAGACCGCCGCGAGAAAGGTGATGAACAGCGACAAAACGGGCCCAATGGATGCGGACAGCCAGCTCAGTCGCGGATACAGCGTCCCGGAAATCCCGAACTGCCGGAGCAGCTCGGCGGCCTCGCTCATTTCAATGCCATGAAATTGAAAGAAAAGCGTGACCGCGCAGCCCAGCGCGACACCCAGACCGATCCCCACGCCGGTCAACAGCATGGATTCGGTCAGCAGCAGGCGGGTCAGCCGGTTCCGGCTGGTGCCCAGGGCCATCATCACGCCAAATTCCCGGGTCCGCTCCAGAACGGCCATTAAAAAGGTGTTGAGGATGGAGAAGGCCACCACCACGAGCAGCAGTCCGTAGAAAATTAGCCCGCTGATCAGATCGATGAGAATGCTCTGGGAGAGGCCCGGCATCAGTTGGTCCCAGTCCAGCACCACCAGCCCCGATGGGTCCGCCAAGGCTTCCCGGACCGCCCGCTCCGCCTCCGGCACGCCGCCGAGGGAATCCGTCGCCGCGACCAGCTTGTGGACCGCCCCCCGCATGAAAAACACCTCCTGAAAATAATCGAGCGGAAGATACAGCGCGCTTCGATCGAATTCATCCTGGCCGCTGTGAAAAATCCCGCGCACCGTCGCCACCGCCGCCGCGATGGAGCCGTCCCGCCCCTGGCCCAGCAGCGTCACAGAATCCCCAAGCCCCACCTGAAGGTTTTCCGCCAGCAATTCCCCGAGCATTGCCGCGTCCACGTCGCCCGGCTCCAAAAACCGGCCCTCCCGGACCAGTTTGGGAATGCGGGAGACCGCGGGCTCCCGCTTCGGGTCCACGCCGTTGACCATGACGCCGTAGGTCCGGGTTTCGGAGGAAACCAGTGCAAAACCGGCCGCCCGAGGGGCGAAGGCCGTGACCTGGGGAACGTCGGAGAGGACCTGGGCGACCCGGTCCGGATCGGCCACCACCTTCCGGACCGACGGATCGTCGTGGTATCCCTCGGCCTGGACCTGAAAATGGCCGGTGTGAATCCATAGGGCGCTGTTGATCATGGTTTCGTAGGCGCCAAACTGGAAGGAAAGCATGAAAATCAGCAGGGTGCAGGCGAAGGCGATGGCGGCCATGGTCAGGACGGAGCGGCGACGGTTTCGCCAGATGTTTCTCCAGGCCATCTTGAGCGCGATGGACATGGGCTACCGCCGGGGCGTCTGGAGGGCGGACCGGGTGAAGTACCGATCGGGCAGGGTATCCAGGAATTCAATCTCCAGGTATTCCATCAACGTGTATTCCGCCGGCGCGTCGGCCTTGACCATCCGCATGGTTCCGGGAAACAGCCGCCCGTCCCGCTCCGCGATGTCGCCGGTGGTCATCCGCTTCACCTCGACCATGTCCTCGTCGAAAAAAATCTGTTCCAGCAGGATGTGGTCCTCCCGAATCGCCATCTCCTGCTTGCCCCAGACCACCGGGGCGGCCGGCCGGGGCGTGGAGACGATCCGGTAGGCGGTCATCCCGTTCCGGGTTTCCGATCCGGCCAGTTCGTGGTCGTAATCCCGAAGCAGGCTGTCGGACCGGGCCAGATCGTTGTTGGAAAAATCCGAACCCATCCAGGACTGGGACATCATCGAGGGCGGCACTTTGATGACCCGGTTTACCTTGGGATTGTACATCCACATCTCGGTTCCCACCTTCAGCGTCCCGTTGCCGGCGTCCCGGGCCGGCTCTTCGATCCGGATCAGGCTTTCGGTCTCCCCCCGGGTCCAAACCCGAAGCAGCATGGTCCGTTCCCAGTCCGGCCGATGGATGGTCATCCGCACCCGGGATTCCGAGGCGTCGCCCCGCATGTGGCGAAAGCTCTTTTCCACAATGGTATCGGCGTCCGGCGCTTCGACGCCGGGTGTTTCGCCTTCGGCCGAAAGCGAAAATCCGGGGGTCGCCATGAAAAAAAGAAGGACGGCGGAAATCCAACGGAAACTCTGAAAAAATCGCTTCAGGTCCAACCGGGAAACCCTAAAATTCATGGAAAGATTCTCCGTCTATCGTCGCTCATTATCCGAGGCAACCCGCCGGGTCGCCGGGGACGCCTCTCCGGCCGGCCAAATTTCCAAGTCGCGGCGAGGGGCAGGTTTTCGAAAGGCGGTTCAACGCCGACACGGCTGAGAGTTTTCTTACGGTAGCCCTCCTCTTCCCCCCTGTCAACCAACCGCGAAAAACGTGCGGAGCGGCTCCGGGTCGGTGACCCTCCTCCCGGATCGAAACGAACCATGGCACCGCCAACCGGGGCCGAAAAGCGGCCGGAATCCCCGAAAATCGCGGGGACGCACGACCAAAGACACCGAAACGCCTTGCATTTATCATTTGTGAGGCGCGCGCCGCTCTGGTATAGTGTCCGATTGACCAAAAGCAGAGACTTCTTCCTAAGGACCAGACGGGACCTTTCATGAATCGCCATTACGTTCGAATGTTGGACAACCTCCGCGGGTACGTCCGGAAAATTGATCCGGACCTCCAAAACTGGCGGGAAACCATTTTCGAGGACATCACCAGCGGCGGCAAGTCGCTGACCATCCTGCCCATTCCCTTTCGAAAAGGGCGGCCGGCGGTGGGCCTCTGCGGGGATCGGTTTTTCTGCGAAGCCGGCGAAGATTACAACCGGGAAGACACGCTCATCGTGTTTCGGGTGGAGTCGGCCGATCGCCGACTGCCGGACATCGTTCCCAAGGTGCACGAGGCCGAATTCGCGCTGATCAATCAGAACCAGAATCCCGAGGAAATTCTCGATTCCATCTATCAGTTTTTCCCGGCCCCGGCATCCCAGGCCATGGTCTCCCGGCGGCCCTCCGCGCCCCCCGCTCCCTCGGCCACCAGCCAGCCCAACGTCGAGCTGACCCAGAAACTGGCCGCGGCGAGCCCCGAACTGCGCGCGGCCTGGCGGCCCGGCCCGGAACCCCCCGACGCCCGCATCTCCGAGGACAATCTCCACCAGATGCGCCACGTATGGCGGCTGTTCCGGCTGGAAAAGTATCAGGCCGACATGACGCCCCGCCAAAAGGGCATCCTCAACGGGATGATCGATCCCAACCTGAGCGAAGCCGAATTTCACGAACTGCTCAACCTGTTCGGCGTGCCGGCTCTCAACGCCTTCGCCCGGGACGTCTCCCAAAGCGACGTCAGCCTCTTTCGGCTGCTGGAGCTGATGGCCGACCTTCCGGTTTCCGAATCGGTCCGGGCGCCGGTCTACGCCGCCATGTGCCGAAGGATGGACCCCACCGGCGTCTGCCGCGAACTCAAGGCGGTCTCCCCCATTTTGGTTTCCCTGCCGGAAGACCGCGCGGAAATCTGGTCCGACGCGGTGCTGGACGCCGTGCAGGAGGTCAGCGCCCGGTTTGACGACCAACTCCTGGCCCAGATGGTGGAGGAGGCCCGGGCCGAGGATGATCCCCGCCGCCACGTGGCCGAATGGACCGACCGCATCCAGTTCGAAACCGGCGAACCGTCGGCCCCGGTTCGGGAAAAAGAGGAAGGGGAAGGCGGAGAATCCGAAGCCGGTCATTGGCGCGGCCCGAGCGAGGAAGAAACGGCGCCGCAACCGAGCGAGGGACCGGTTGCCGAGCTTTCCCCGCCGGCCTCGCCACACGACCCGAGGCTGGAGGAATGGATCGTGCGGTTGCGCGTGCCCGATCCCGAGGCGCTGGAACGACTGCGCAACGACATCGTCCGATCGGGAGAGGAGCTGGCCAACCGGTTCGCCGCGCCCCGAACGGTCGCCGGCGTCTACGGGCTGTCCAAGGCCATCGAGCGGACCCAGCGCCTGCTGCGCCAGTCGGCCAACCTGCTGCCCGAAGCCGCTTCCCTGGAAAAGGATTTGGCGGAGGCCCAGGCCTGCTTCGACGCCGTGTATCCCCGGCTGGGTCCCTGCACCTACGAGCTGATGGGGGTGGGCGTCAGCCCCGGAGATTTGCGGGAAATCAGCTCTCTGATGGCCTCCCCGGACGTGCTGGAGTCCCTGCCCGCCTGGATCTGGATCGATCCCGAGGAGCAGACCCCGCCCGATCCCTTCCAGCCTTTGGACCGTTGCATCCGGCTGGCCAATCCGGTGGTCCGGCGGCGGGTAAGTCAATGCTTGACCGGCGCCCAGGAGCTGGCCCGGGTGCTTCCGGAATTTCTTCGGGAAATGCCGCCCCCGCCCCAGGGACGGCGACTGGAGGAGTACATCCGGAATTTCGCCGAAAACGCCCTCCGGGTGGGCCGGCTGTTCGACCATTTGGATCCGGCCCACCGGGCCTGGGTCCAGGAGGCCTTTCAGGCCGGGGTGGAAGAGGACCGGCTGATGGCCTGCGTGGAAGGCATGGACAAACTCCGCCATTCGGTGGACGCGGAGGTGTTCCGGAAAATCGTGGAACGGGCCGGCGCGGCGGTGGACCAGGACGAACGGGAAATGGTGGTGGCCCATTTCGAGGAGGCCATCCGCTTTTTCCAGGCCCACGTGGGCACCGCCGCATCGGCCACCTACGAAATGCTGTCGGGCTGGATATCCAAAAACAAGGAGACCGGAGGCGAATCCGCCCTGCCCCCACTGGAGGAACGGCGGGTGGAGCTGGACCTGGATCACGACTGGGTGGACGAAAAAGGCCGTCGGGTGCCGCTGGCCTACGTGGACTACAATCGGGGCGACGGCCACTACGGCTTCGTTCAAGCCCCGGTTCGCCTGACCAGCCGTTTCCGCCCGGGCGATCTGCACCTCCAGCTCGATTATGAGGTGGACACCAAACTGCGGGACGCCTGGCCGGAGCGGTGGGAGGATCCCTCCCCCCGGGAGCTGACCATCCCGGCCTCGGACTGGCGCAAGCGCAAGGAAGGCTACGGCTACACCTTCAAGGTCAAGATCCCCCTGCGGCCGCCGGCTCGCTGGCCCTGCAACGGCAAGTTGCGGCTGGCGCTGACGGCGCGGGAAGAGGACACCGGCGCCCACATGGGCTGCCGCAAAAAGCTGACCTGGGACGCCATGGAGCCGGCCGAAGGAAACATCGAGCTGCTGTGGCCCGAAGGGGTTCGAACGGTCTACGTGGACGAACACCCCATCGGCCCCCAGGAGCATGTGGCCTCCCTCCAGGACCGGCTGAAAAGCGGCAGCTCCTTCGCCGTGGTGGCCCCGCGTCGTTTCGGCAAAACCACCCTGGCCCAGTATCTAATGGAACGCGCGGACCATCTGGGGCTTGTGATCCCGTCCCCCGCGCTTTGCACCGAGCTGACCGACCGCTCCGGCCGGGTGAACCTGCCGCGCCTCTGGCGGACTCTCTCCGACCGGCTCCAGGCCATCGCCGGGGCGGGACTGCCGCCGGACGATCGGGACGATTTGCCCGCCCCCGAGGCGTTCGACGCGGTTCGTCGGGCCGCGCGGAAGATGGGCCGGGAAGGCGTCTTGCTGCTTATCGACGAGGCCCAGCTGCTGTTTCAGCGGGGCGACGGCCCCCGGTTCGGCACCCGGCTGAAGGACCGGCTGGAGTTGCACTGGTCCCGCTCGGACGATCCGGAGTTGGCCCCGGTCTACTTCGGCCTTATCGGCCTGCCCGGGCTGTTGGAACGGATCGGCTCCAACCTCAAGGGGCTGTTGCGGCCCAAGGACATCCGGACCATCCGGGAGAAGACTCTCAACCACCTGATCTACCGGTTCAGCCGGGACCGGCTCCACACCACCCGGGAGGCCCGGGAGCAGATCTGCCAAAAATCGGGCAACGTCTTCATCCTCAAAACCCTGCTGGCCCAGCTCAAGGAACACGTCAACGAGGACCGGCGCAACTGGATTCACTACGACGACGTGGTCCACGTTGTGGAGGACCTCAAGATTCAGCTATCCGAGGGATACGAGCACGGCGTTTCCGACTATCTGCGCGACATCCTCAACGAGGCCGAGGACATCAACCATTGGAAGCCCCGCCCCTGCTACCCCCTGGCCGTGGCCCTGGCCCGCTGCGCCGCGGAAAACGCCTACGCCCCGGACCGATTGGTGGAACGGGCATTGGACCTGCTCAACCACTGGTGCATCAACACCGGTTTCGAAGGTTCCCGGCGACTGGTCTACACCCGGGACCGGGTGGTGGAACACCTGAACAAGCTGGAGGAAATCGGCGTGTTTCACCGGCGAAGCGGCTTTCAGTCCGACATTCTGGAGGCGTGGCTGGTGGGCGTCAGCCGGAGCTTCCCCGCCGACGAAACCGACCGGGAGGCCCTGTTCGCCGGGGCGCTGGAACGAATCCGGCTACCGGCGGTGCGGGAACGGGTGGGCGGCGGCGCGCTGGCGGAGGTTTCCCGCTTTTCCGCGGAAGGCATCAACTTCGCCCTGCGCACGGTGCGGCTGAAAACCCAGAAGGACCGGGAGCGGTTCCAGGAAACGGCGGAGGTGCTCAAGCAGCTCCGCAACCTGACCGGCCTCCGGGGCGAGGACGGCGCGGAATACATCTACAACCTGCGGGACATCGGCATCGCCGACGTGCCGGAGGAGGCCGAGGAAAGCGGCGTGCTGGGGGTGGAAATTTACCAGTGGGTGGAAGGCATGAGCCTTTCCCACAAAATGGGCAAACTGACGGTTCCGCTGGCGGCCAACCTGGGGCTCAAACTGGCCCGGGCTCTCCGGTTCCTGCACGCCCACGGCATCGTCCACCGGGACGTCTGCCCCAAAAACATCATCCTGGACCAGCGCAGCTCCAACCCGGTGCTCATCGACTTCGGCCTCGCCCGCTACGGCCGGGAGCAGGGCCGAACCGATCCCGAGGGCGCGTTCACCGCGCCGGAAGTCCGGGGCGGCCATCCGGAATGGACCCCGGCGGCCGACATTTTTGGGCTGGGACGCACGCTGGGCCATTTGCTGGCGGAGGGGGCCACCCACGCCGATCTGCTGCGCCCCCTGATCGCCCAGGCCACCCGGGGCCGTCCCGACCTGCGCCCCACCGCCGCGGAGTTCATCGCGGAGCTGGAACGGCTGCTGCCGGAACTGCACGTCCACGAGCGACAGGAAGCCGCCTGGCGGACCATCCTGGAGCGGGCGAGCGGCGACCTGAAAAATGACTGGTTCGAGGAGGTGCTGGAGCGCTTTCGGCCGCGGTTTTCCTCCCTGGTGCTGGGACTTCACGACAACACCTTCGATCGGTGCGCGGAGATCGCCTCGTTTCTGGACTTCGTGCTGGAGGCCTTTCCGACCCCCCACGGCGAGCCGCTGAAGCTGACCTACGTCTTCAGCCGGGAAACCCGGTCCACCGGCGATCTGCTCAAGAGCAAAACCTGCATCCGGTTCATGTACTCCCTCCGGATCGAACGGTCCCACTTCGACCAGAAACGATCCCGGGAGCGCATCCTGCAGGATTTCGACGAGCCCTCGGAGGCGCTGATGGAACACTGGGCCCGGGAAAGCGCCACCCTCATCGGCCGGGCCTTGGGGCTGCCGTCCCTTCCGGACATCATCGACGCCTTTCTGCCGGATCGAGGCCGCGTCCAACGTCCCCGTCCGGCGGAAGAGCCGGCGGCCATGGAAAGCGCCGAGGCCCGCTGATTCCCCAAAACGCGCCGGGTCGGCCTTCTTCCGAAGAGGCCGCCCCGGCGTTATTTTGAAACTTGCCGCCCTTCCGCGGGACTCCGCCTCGCGCGGCGGAAACGCCATCACCCCATGACGAACCAAAGCCGGGGCGACCGCCTTGCCCCCTCCCATTTCCCGATAGACGAACGCCCCGTCGTCAATCCACGTTCACCACGTCTCCGCCCGGCTCGATCCGGAATTCCTCGGTCTCGCCGTCGGCGAGGAAAAAGATCGGCGAGGTGGACTGCTCGTCGATGTCGTCGGCCTCGAAGACCTTGAGATAGTAGACGCCCGAGGGAATCACCAAGAATTCGTCGCACACGTCGTTGAACTCGAAAAAGCCTTCCAGCTCCAACCGGTCCACTTCCACGTCGTCCACCTCCCGACGCAGCGCGACGAGATAATCCCGCGTGTCGGTGTTGCACACCTCGATGTTCCCTTCGCCGGCGGCCTCGCCGCCGTCCACGCCCAATTCGCCGTCGCCGGTGACGTAGACCGTGGGACGGGTTCCCTGGTGGAGAACCAAAAATTCCCGAGATTCGCCAAAAAAGCCGTCCCCTTGCCGGAAGGCGACCACGTAATGGCTGCCCACCGTCACCTCGGTCTCCTCCGCGCAATTCGGATCGCCGCCCGTGCCCGGCCCCAGGCTGAGAGAGCGGACCACTTCGTTGTCCGATACCCGCCGCAGCTCCAGATCGTAGGCGTCCGCCGTAAAATTGCAGAAACCGACGCTCCCGGCGTCCGGATCGTCCTCGCCGGAGCCGCTGCAACCGGCCAGCGGAAGAACCGCCAGAACTAGGATCGCCCAGACCATCCGCCGGCTTCTCGCGTTGCCTTGTTTTCCCATTTTCGCTCTCCTCTCCGTTGGAACAAACTACCCGCCGTAACCGGTGGTCAGCACGGCGATCATCACCAAGATATAAAGCGCCGTCATCCCCGACCCCGCCCGCATGAAGTCCACCGTCCGGTAGCCGCCGGGCCGCATGATCAGCGCGTTGACCTGGTTTGTGGGGAGCAAAAACGAATTGGAGGTCGCCACGGCCACGGTCAAGGCGGCCACTCGCGGATCGCCGCCCGACTGCTCGGCCAGGCTCATGGCCAGGGGAACCAGCAACACCGTCGCGCCCACGTTGGAGATCGCGAGAGTGAAAAAGGAGGACAAAAGCGCGACAATCCCCAAAAGGACCGGCGACGGGACGCTTCCGCCCATCGACGCCGACAGGCCGTCGGCGATCATCCCCGCCGCTCCGGATTTCTGGAAGGCCACGCCCAGAGGGATCAAACCGGCCAGCAGAAAAATCGTCATCCAGTCCACGGCCTCGTAGGCCTCGTCGATGGTCAGCACCCGGGAAAGCACCATGCCCACCGCGCCGGCCAGCAGGGCGATGGGAATTCCGACTTGAAACCCGAGAAGCAGAATCAGCGCCAGGGCCAGACAAAACAGGGCGTGAACGGCCTTTTCCTCCCGCGACACATGGCCGGGGACGGACATGGTGAAAATCAGGTCTGGCGAATCCTCCAGCCGATGGAAATTCTCCCATCGACCGTACAGCAGCAAGGCGTCGCCGGGCTTCAGGGCCACGTCGCTCAGATTGGCCACGAACACGTCCTCCTCCCGAAGAATGGCCAGCGGATTGACGCCATATTTTTTTCGGAATTGAATGTCCCGGACGGTGTGTTTGAACAAACGGGAACGAGGCGCGATGACCGCCTTCATCACCCCGGCGTCGTCCGGGGAAAGATCGCCGGAAAAAGTTTCCAATTCCGGAAGAATCCTCCACCCCAGCCTCTTGGCCAGCCGCCGCACCCGGCGGGGCGGCCCGACCATGGCCAGATGATCCCCGCCCTCGATTTTCACGTCCCGCATGGGCGCAAAATTTTTCTCCCGCCGTTTTTCATGGGCCACGGCCACCACCGAGGCATAAAAAAACGAACGAAGATGAAGATCCTCCAGGACGGTCGGCGGGAAATCGTCCGGGACGTGGATTTCGAACAACGTGCCCACCATGTCCCGCTCGTGGGCGCTTTCGAGAATCCTGGAAATGGGATGGGCCAGATCCTCCTCGCGGCCCCGGGGCAGCACCCATTTGCCGAACAGGAGAAAATAGAGAATCACGGCCAACACCAGGGCCGCCCCGACGGGGGTGACGTCGAAAAGGCCGAAGGCGGCCAGATCTGGATCGACCAACGCCATCAGGTCGTTGAGCATGATCAGCGGACTGGAGCCGACCAGGGTGAGACCGCCGCCGACAAGCACGCCGTAGCCCATGGGCAGGAGAATGCGAGATATGGGAATGCCGACATGATTCGCGACCCGCCGAACCGCCGGCATGAACAAGGCCGCGGCGCCCACGTTGGGCATAAAGCCGGAAATGAAGGCCGCGGCGCCGGAAACCAAACAAACGACCCGCCCCTCGCCGCGACCGGCGAACCGAAGCAGGAATCGGGCCATCTGCTTTATCACGCCGGTGCGTTCGAGGCCCGCGCCGATGATGAAAACCGCCATGATGGAGACCACCGCGTCGCTGCTCAGACCGGAGAGAGCCTCGGCCGGGGTGACCAGTCCGAGCAGAGGCAGGACCGTCATCATCATAAGTCCGACCAAATCCCCCCGCACCCATTCAAAAATGAAAACCAGAATGGCGAAACTCAGCACTCCGACGACCAGCCAAATATCCATGGACATGAGACGAGAAAACTCCCGGCGGAAAGTGGACGGCGAAAAACTTTTTTTGGCATAGCCGAATTCCGGGAACCCGTCAACCAAGGGAGCCCTCCGCTGGTCGGTGGGAGATTAGCCGCGAGTCGCCAACATCGTCGGGGACCGAATGGGTCGGGTAGATTTTTTTCAAGGCGGAAGGGGCGAAACAAGCGGGGGAAAGCCGCTGGTTTTCAAGAAAAATCTCCATGGAAATAAAAACTGGATTTTTTCTCGGGATGGGGTTTGACAAGAAGGCCGGAAGCCGGTATTTTTTCACCAATCGAAGTTCCACCCGTCAAATCGCAAATCCGGAGTACCCACCGCCATGATTTCGCCAAGGTTTTCCCGCTTGTCGCGATTCGCGTGCGGCGCGACCATTTGCACGTTGATTTTCGTCTTTCCGGCTTGGGGAGACGTGAGACGGCTACTAAACCCATCCGACGACCTGTTGATGGGGCGAACCGTTATCCTTGAAAGAATTTCTCAGGCCGCCCGGCCGCCCGGAATGCCGATCGTCCCGGCGGCTTCGGCCCGAAATTTTCGGCTCTCTTCGGAAGGTTTGTTTTTACGAAAACCGGTTTCCCCCGACTCCACGGTGAACGTGGAAGTCCGAATGCCCGAAGAACTGGACGAGCTGGAAGCCGTCCGCAACGAAGACGCCGACTTCGAACTGGACCGCCTCGGCATCGGCGTGGGGATGGAGCTTCAATTCTGACGCCGCCGTGAATCTGACCCGGCCACGCTCCTCCCCCGAGGATCGTCCGATCTGAAACGCATCCAAAAGTCAGCGCCTCGCCCCGCCCGGCCGAGAGCCACGCAACTTCGGCCGAAACAACAATGTTCCAATATCCCTCTTCCGGCGCCGGTCGACCGACAACGGCATCCCCCCGACGGACCGTCGACCGCCCCGCCGGAAGGGGGATTTCATTTTGGTGTTGACCCTCCGAAACCTTCCATGGGATGAAAAAAAAACTGGAATCAGGAAGGACCGCAGGCCATTGGACGGCCCCGGCGGCGCCTCGGTTCCGGAATTCGCACTCTTTCCTTTGCGCAAACAGACGACCGCGCAGGGGTTTCGACAATTTTGCCCCAATTTCCGCAAATTGCCTCGGAGGCTCCATGACGGACGACAAGCAACCCGGCCAGTCCCATCATCCCATGTTGTCCCAGCTTCCCCCTTCCCGGATGCGGAAGGGAAAAATCGTTTCCGCCGAGGAGGCCGTCCGGGTCATCCGGGACGGCGACACGGTGGCCACGGGCGGCTTCGTGGGCACCGGATTTCCCGAGGAAATCGCCATCGCGCTGGAAAGCTATTTTCTGGAACACCAAAAGCCCCGGGACCTGACTCTGGTCTACGCCGCCGGACAGGGCGACGGCAAGGAGCGCGGACTCAACCATCTGGGCCGCGAAGGGCTGGTCCGGCGGGTCATCGGCGGACACTGGGGGCTGGCGCCCAAGCTCCAGAAGCTGGCCATCGACGACAAAATCCAGGCCTACAACCTGCCCCAGGGCGTCATCTCCCACATGTACCGGGACATCGCCGCCCACAAGCCCCGCACCATCACCACCGTGGGGCTGGACACCTTCGTGGACCCGCGCAAGGGCGGCGGCAAAATCAACGCGGGCACCACAGAGGATCTGGTGGAGCTGATCCACTTCGACGGCGAGGAATACCTGGCCTACAAAACCATCCCCATCAACGTGGCCATCCTGCGGGGCACCACCGCCGACACCGAGGGCAACATCACCATGGAAAAGGAGGCCCTCACCCTGGAGTCGCTGGCCATCGCCACGGCGGCCCGGAACTCCGGCGGCTTCGTCATCGTGCAGGTGGAGCGGATCGCGGACCGGGGCGCCCTGAACGCCCGGAACGTCAAAATTCCCGGGATCATGGTGGACTGCGTGGTCGTCTCCGAGCCGGAAAACCACTGGCAGACCTTCGGCGCCCGTTACAATCCGTCCTACAGCTCCGAAATCAAAGTGCCCATGCAGTCGGTGTCCCCCATGGAGATGCGCGACCGCAAAATCATCGCCCGGCGGGCCGCCTTCGAGCTGGCCGCCAACAGCGTGGTCAACCTGGGCATCGGGATGCCCGAGGGCATCGCCAACGTGGCCGCCGAGGAAAAAATCCTGGACGTGCTGACGCTCACCGCCGAGCCCGGCGTCATCGGCGGCATTCCCGCCGGGGGGCTCAACTTCGGCGCGGCGGTCAACGCCGAGGCGGTCATCGACCAGCCCTCCCAGTTCGACTTCTACGACGGCGGGGGGCTGGACATCGCCTTTCTCGGTCTGGCCCAGGCCGACCGCAAGGGCAACCTCAACGTCAGCAAGTTCGGCCCCAAGCTGGCCGGCGCGGGCGGCTTCATCAACATCAGCCAGAACGCCAAGCAGGTGGTCTTCGTGGGGACCTTCACCGCCGGCGGGCTTCAGGTGGCCATCGAGAACGGCCAAATCCGGATCGTCCAGGAAGGCAAGGTCCGAAAGTTCGTGGAACAGGTGGAACACACCACCTTCAGCGGCGCCTACGCCGTCTCCAAAAACCAGCCGGCGCTCTACGTCACCGAACGCTGCGTGTTCAAACTGACCCCCGACGGCATGACGCTCACCGAAGTGGCTCCCGGCATCGACGTGGAACGGGACATCCTGGCCCAGATGGACTTCGAACCGGTGATTCCCGGGACGCCCAAGACCATGGACGCCCGGATTTTCGAGGAAAAGGTCATGGGCCTCAAGGACGACCTGTTGGAAATCCCGCTGGAAGACCGCTTCATCTACGATCCCAAGGAGGATCTTTTCTTCGTCAATCTGGAGAATTTCGCCGTCAAAACCAGCGAACAGGTTCGACGCGTCGAAGCGGCGGTGGAGGACATCCTTCGGCCCCTGGACCGGAAGGTTCACGCCATCGTCAACTACGACAACTTCAGCATCGCCCCGGAAGTGCTCAACGAGTACACCTACATGGTCAAGGGGCTGGTGGACCGATTCTACTCCCGGGTCACACGCTACACCACCTCCACCTTCCTTCGGATGAAGCTCGGCGACGCCCTCCAGGCCCGGAACGTGGCGCCCCACATTTACGAAAGCTCTTCGGAGGCCCGGAAGGCGCTGGGAAGGGAATGAACCGGCTCGGCCAAAAATTCAGCCGCGGCTTCCGGCCCCCGATGGAAGCCGTCGCAAAGAACCTTCTTTTCTCGGAAAAGGAACGCAGCTCAATGAAAAAACTTCGTCCCTTGCTTCTGGCCCTGGCCGTCGCCCTGCTTTGCCAGGGCTGCGTCCTCACCAAAATCGTCACCGTGCCCATGCGCGTCGCCGGGGCCGTCATCTCGATCATTCCGGTGGCCGGCAACACCGCCGACGCCGCCATCGACGAGGCGGCCGACGCGGTGGACAAGCTTCCGATTTGAACCCCCAACGAGAACGTGTGCCAATTCCTATTTTTTTCGTCTGGCCGGCAACCATCGGCTGACCCCCATTTTCCTTCCGCCGGTTTCCAAAGGGGGGACTTTTTGGCGGGGAGCGACGCGCGGCCCTTTGTCGGGCGGGTCCGAATCGTCGAGCCCGCGATGGGATACCCGCGCCCATCCTTTGCCGCGCCATTCTCCGCGGCCTGGCTGGATTTCCAGTCTTTCACTCGATTCCAATCGAACCGTCCCGCCCGCTCCAAAGGGGGGCTGCTCCGCGTTTTTCCGGTTCGATGCCGGAGGCGGACATGACCCGGTTTTTGGGCCGTTGCGCCCGCTGGACCCTCATTCTCCTGACGGTGTCGGCGATTTTGGGGATCGCGGGTTGGGTCGGGCTTCGAATCTTTTCCCCCAAGCTGGCGATGCTGTATCCCGCCATCCAGGAGGCGGTGGACCGGGCCGCGCCCGATTGGGACGCCACCTTTGGCGAGGTGGAAATCGACTGGATAAACCGCTGGTTCGTCCCCGGCGTTTCGGTCACCGACGTCACCCTCGGCCGCGAAAATCAGCCTCCCGCGCTCGCCCTCCCCAGGGTCCTGTTGGTGTTCGACCTGGGCGATTTGATTCAGGGACAAATTTCTCCCGCCGCCCTGGAAGTGGATTCCCCGCGCCTGATCCTCTCCCGCCTGGGTCGGACCCCGGACGCCCCCGGCCCGCCGGCCGAGCCGACGGAAACCCAAACCTCTCCTCCCCTTCCCGACCGGCTGCGAAAACTCGCCGAAACGTTGGCACTGGACATCCCCCTCCGAAAAATCCAGGTGCTGGACCTTCAGATTCTTCCAACGCCCGAAGCGGAAAATGGACCCGCTTTCCCGGAGATCAACGGACAGATTCACCGGGAACCGGAGCGGGTGCGGCTGACCCTGGAAGCCGAAACGGACACGGGCAAACAAGCCGGAAAGGTGGAAGCCGACCTCCGACTGCCCCGAACCGGGCGAGCCCCGGCGGAGGCGAAGCTGTCTCTGGAAGACTGGACGCCGGACCGTTTTTCCCATCTCCATCCTCGACTCGCCCCGCTCGCCGGCCTGAAAATCCCCGTTGCGGGAACGTTTCGCCTCGCCCTTTCCCCGGAGGGAAGATTCTCCTTGCCCGAAATCCAATTGACCGCCCGGGGCGGCCGGATCGAACGGCCCGAACTTTTCCCCGAGCCCTTGAAGCCGGTGGAAATTCAATGGAAGGCCACGGTGACGCCGGGGCTGGAACGGATGGAAATCCAGGAGGCGGTCGCCGATTTCGGGGGTCCGGTTTTCCGCCTCTCGGGCCGGGTCGGGCCGTTTCCGGACCCACGGAATTGGAACATCGAAGCCGGCCTGGACGCCTTCGCCGTGGACGATCTGGCCCGCTTTTGGCCCAAGCCGTTTTTGCCGGACACCCGGGGCTGGCTGGCCCGGAATTTGTCCGACGGAACCGTGGACGGGGCCACCTTCGCCTTTCAACTGACCCCGGAAACGCTTCAAGAAAAGCCAATCCCCGCCGAAGCGGTCTCCGCCACCGTTCCCTTTTCCGGCCTCACGCTCACCTACCTGTCCTCCATGGAGGCCGTCCGGAACATCGCCGGCGCCGGCCAATTCAGCGCCCGCTCCCTGGATTTTACGTTGACCGACGGCGATCATTACGAATCAACCCTTTCGGACGCCGAGGTGGCCATCGGGCCGCTGGGACTGGCGGACCCGGTCAAAATCGACGTCAAAGCGGACGTATCCGGCCCGGCCGACGCCATTCGCCGGGCCGCGGCCGATCTCTTCCGCCGGGAAGATACCGGCTTCACGCTGACCTCCGGCCGGGCGAAATCCAGGCTCCGCCTGAATTTCCCGCTGAACGAAAAGTTGAAGGAGGAATTTCGCTGGTCGACCGACATCCGGCTGGAGAATCTGGCCACCGAGGACCTGGGAAATTTCGCGGTCAAGCTGAATCAGCTCGACGCCCAGCTGACGGAATCGGGCAGACTGAAGGTGGACGGCCGGGATGGGGAAATCGCTCGGCCCGGCTTTTTCGCCGAGCCGGTTCCGGTTTCGCGGCTCGGCGGCAACGCCCAACTGCTCCGGCGAACCGAACCCGCCATTCCCATGGAATTCGAGGCGGAAGCGGCCGGGACCCAATTTACCGCCCAGGGAAAAATCAACCCCGCCGCCGACCCGTTCACCCTGGACGCCAACGTTCAAATAGAACGGCTGGAACTGGACACCGCGCTTCGATACTGGCCGGAGCCGGTGGCCGCTCCGGTCCGGACTTGGCTCGCCGACCATCTGGAGGGCGGAACGTTTACCGATGTCGGGGTGCGGATCGATCTGGAGGCCGAACACCAGGATTCCCGACGGCTCCCATTGACCTCCGTGGAGGCGGAACTGCCCTTCCAGGAGATCCGCCTCGTGGGCCTTCCCGCCGCGGCGCCGCTGGAATCCCTGGCGGGAACGGCCCGGTTCACTGCTCGGGGGGTACGGATCGACGTGACCTCCGGCGCCATTGGCCAGACCCGACTGGAATCCGGCACGGTGGACATTTCCGGCCTCGGCGCCGAGACGGGGCCGGTGCTCCAGGTGGACGCCCATCTCATCGGCCCCGCGCACCGGCTGCGCCAAAAGGTGGCCAACGCCATGAAAACCGATTTGGAAACGATTCCCCCGCTGGAGCCACCCGATCTCCCGACCCGCACCCGGGTCCAGTTCACGCTTCCCTTCGACCGCGCCGCCCAATCGGACCCGCCGCGACTGACCGTTTCCGCGGACCCATCCGCGCCGGTGCGGCTGGGGGCGTTGCCGATTTCCCGCGCGGAGGCGAGCTTTCGCTTTGAACCGGATGGAATCCGACTCGGCGGCCATTTCGTCAGCCAGGGCCTCCGAGTAGACCTGGAACCGGCGCCGCTGGAATCGGTGGGAACCGAAGGGTGCGTCCTGACGGCCGACCTGACCGACGCCCAGCTTTCCCAACTGGGACCCCGAACGATGATCCAGGCCACCGGCCGCGCGCCGACCCGACTGCGCGTGCGCCCGGAAAAGGCGGGGCTGGCGTTTGACCTGGAATCGGACCTCCAGCCCGCTACGCTTTCCTTCCCCCCGGTGGGCTGGCGGAAACCGGCGGGTGAAGCGGGCACGCTGAAAGCGGCGGGCGCGCTGGATCGCAATGCGGGCCGACTTCGGATCTCCCGCCTGGAGTTGAGCGGCCCCGACTTCGAGACGGCCGGTTCGCTGGATTGGTCGCTGAAAGACGGTTTGCAATCCCTCTCCCTGGACCCGCTGCGGCTGCCCCCCCAACGGCTGACCCTTTCGGTTTCGCCCGATTCCGCCGGGTTCAACGTGCGGGTCGCAGGGGAGCGGCTGGACCTGGGACCGATTTTGGAGGGGCGCGGAAAGCGGGACCCTTCGGCCGGCCCTGGTCAGAAAAAAGACACCACAAAAGACGAGCGCAAGGAAGCCGCGTCCGGGGACTCCGCCTCCGGAGAAAAAGCCGGCCAAACGCCGCCGAAAGCGGCGCTGAACCTGGACGTCTCCCGGGTCCGGCTGGCGAAAAACGCCGAACTTCGGGATTTGACCGGCGAAGTTCGGCTGAAGGGTGGACGGGTGTCCAAAGCCGACTTGGAGGCCCGGCAGGGAAAGGAGAACCCGCTTACGGTGAAAGTGACCGAGGACGGAACCGTTTCCCTCCGGGCCGGAGACGCCGGCTCCCTGCTGCGGGGATTTCAATTGAGCGAACACATCAAGGGCGGCTCCCTGGAGGTTTCCGCGACCTTCTCCGAGGACGGCGGTTTTCGGCCGCCGGTAAACGGCCGGATCATCCTGCGAAACCCGACCATTCTCAACGCGCCGGGACTCGTCCGGCTGCTCTCCGCCGCTTCGCTGGTGGGCCTGCTCAACGAACTGAAAGACGGCGGGATGGGGTTTTCCGTGGTGGAAACCGGTTTTCAATACCGCGGAGATGTGGTAGCCATATCCGACGGCCGGGCCGAGGGTTTCGCCATGGGACTGACGGCGGACGGCGCCTTCAATCTCTCCGCGAAAACCGTCGATCTCAAGGGGCTGGCAGTGCCGTTCAATGTGCTCAACAAAGTGTTGGGCGCCATCCCCCTGGTGGGAAAACTGGTCGGCAAGGGGATCATCGCCGTCAATTATCAAATGACCGGTCCGCTGGAAGACCCCAACGTTCAGGTCGAGCCCCTCTCCACCCTGCCCATCGGCGCCATCCGCCAGGTGTTCCAGAATCCGGATCTGCGATCGCCGGAAAATTCCGCCTCGGATTGACGAAAACCCGATCCCGGCTTCAGCCGCAAATAGCCGTCCACGCCGCGGGAAATCCGGGCGCGGCCTTCCGTTTTTCGGATGCGGCCGCGCCGCCGGGACAATTTGGACCCGACCGCGCCCGTTTCGAAAGGGAACCGCCCGCCGACATGACCGCCGAATCCCCCTCCCCAAGCGACCATTTCCTGGCCGCCGCTCTCTCGGTCCTGATCTGCGAATGCGTGCTGGCCGGTCTGTCCTGGGCTCGGGAGGGAACCCTATCGCCGATCTACCTGGCGGCGGGGTTGATCCTGCCGGCCCTGCTGTTTTTCCCCTTCTGGTTTTTCTTGTGCCGCCGCCCGGGCCGCAACAGGCCCGCGACCGAAACGGCGGCCGTCCCGGAACCATCCGAGTCCAACGGTAACCCCAACTTCCTCCGCCAAGTCTTCGACGGCATCCAGGACGGCATCCTGGTGCTGGACCGGAACATGCGTCTGCTGGACGCCAACCGAAGGGCCATCGAGCTGTTCGGACTGCCAACGCCGCTGGACGGCCGCCCCTGTTTCGCGGTCTGCCGGGGAGAATCGGGCCCGTGCGCCATCTGCCCCGGCATCCCCACCCTGGCGGCCGGCGAACCCCACCGGGAAACCGTTGGGCACAAGTGCCCCGATGGCCAAAGACTGCGGTTGGAGCAGGCCGCCTTTCCGCTGCGGAACCCCGACGGGGAAACGATGGGCGTCATTCTCTACCTGACCGACGTCAGCGACCGACGCCGGAAAGAGGTGGAGCGTCAGCGGCTGACCACCGCGCTGGAACAGGTGGCCGAAAGCATCGTCATCACCGACGGGCGCGGCGCCATCCAGTACGTCAATCCCGCCTTCGAACGAATCACCGGCTACCCCCGATCGGAAATCCTTGGCCAGACGCCGGGAATTCTGAAAAGCGGCATGCACGACGATGCCTTTTACCGCGCCATGTGGCAAACCCTTCGGCGGGGGGATGTCTGGAGCGGCCATTTCATCAATCGAAAAAAAAACGGGGAACTTTACGAGGAGGAAGCCTCCATCTCGCCGGTCAAGGACCCGGAAGGCGAGATCGCCCATTTCGTGGCGGTCAAACGGGACGTGACCGAAGAAATCAAGATGGAGCGGCAGCTCCGGCAGGCCCAAAAAATGGAGTCGATCGGCACCCTGGCCGGCGGCATCGCCCACGACTTCAACAACATTCTCTTCCCCATCATCGGCTACACGGAAATCACCCTGGACGACCTGCCGCCCGAAAGCACCGGCCGGGCCAATCTGCGGGAGGTGCTGGCCGCGGCCAACCGGGCCCAGGAGCTGGTGCAACAGATTCTGACCTTCAGCCGCAGCGACGAACAGGAGCGCAAACCGCTCAAGATTCAGGTCGTCGTCAAAGAGGCGCTGAAACTGCTCAAATCCACCGTTCCCGCCACCATCGAGATCGTCCAGAACATCGACCCGGCCTGCGGCCCCGTGCTGGCCGACCCCACCCGGATTCACCAGATCGTCATGAACCTGTGCACCAACGCCTACCACGCCATGGCGGAAACCGGCGGCCGCATGGAGGTGAACCTCCGAAGAACCGAAGTGGACCCCGACGCGCTGGATCACAATCTGGGCATTCGCCCCGGCCCGGCCCTGGCCCTTTCGGTGCGGGACACCGGCCCGGGCATGGATCGCTTCACTCTGGGACGGGTTTTCGAGCCCTACTTCACCACCAAGGACCCGACCAAGGGCACGGGGATGGGGCTGGCGGTGGTCCACGGCATCGTGAAAGCCTGCGGCGGCGGCATCCAGGTGCAAAGCGAAGCGGGCAAAGGCGCCACCTTCACCATCTTCTTTCCGGCGCTGGACATCGAGGCGGAAACGGCCCCCGCGCCGCCGTCGGAGGAAGTCGCGGGCGGCACCGAACACATTCTGCTGGTGGACGACGAGGTGCAGATCACCGAAATGGAGCGGCAGATGCTGGAGCGGCTGGGCTACACCGTGACCGTGCGCACCAGCAGCGTGGAGGCGCTGGAGGCGTTTCGGGCCACGCCCCACCGATTCGACCTCGTCATTACCGACCAGACCATGCCCAACATCACCGGCGCGGCGCTCACCCGCCAGTGCCGGAACATCCGGCCCGACGTTCCGGTGATTCTGTGCACCGGTTTCAGCGAAGCCCTTTCGCCCGTCGAGGCCCGGTTCCTGGGCGTCAACGAATATCTGATGAAGCCTGTGGTTAAACGCCAGATGGCCCGCGCCATCCGCCGTGCCCTGGGAAAGCCGGACCCGGAAGCGCCGCCGGCGAAAGGCGGGGCCAACCGGAAGGAGTCCGCATCGTGAGCCGCCATCTGCTGATCGACATTGGCGCGGGCACCATGGACGTGCTCGTGTGGGACGACGACCTGGAGCACCATTTCAAGGCGGTGGTCCGCTCCCCCGTCCGCGCGTTGGCGGACCGGGTGGCGGCCCTGCCCGGAAATCTGGCCGTGACCGGCGTGGAAATGGGCGGCGGTCCGGTGGCGGCGCGGCTGATGGAGCGGGCGCAAACGGGGGACGTGGCCATCTCCCCGTCCGCCGCCGCCACGGTTCACCACGATCCGGACCGGGTTCGGGCGGCCGGGCTTCGGATTCTCCCGGAAGAAGAGGTCCAAGCCCTGGGAAAACGCGAGGATTACCAGACCCTGGCGCTGGCCGATCTGGACCCGGAGCGGCTCCGGAACCTGGTGGACGGCTTCGACGTTCCGTTTGAATTCGACGCCGTGGGCGTCTGCGCCCAGGACCACGGCGTGGCCCCGCCCGGGACCAGCCATCTGGACTACCGCCACAATCTGTTCCGGGAGGCCCTGGCGGCCGATCCCCACCCGGAAGCCTGCCTCTACCCGGCGGAAGCGATCCCGGAAACCTTCAACCGGCTTCGCTCCATCGCGGCGACGGCGGCGACGCTGCCCACCCGGGAAGTCTTTGTGATGGACAGCGGCATGGCGGCGGTGCTGGGGGCGTCTCTGGACCCGCTGCGGGACGGCCGGGAGCGGGTTCTGGTGCTGGACGTGGCGACCTCCCACACCGTGGGCGGCGCGATGGACGGCGACGCCCTGGCCGGATTTTTCGAATACCATACCCACGACATGACCCGGGAGCGGCTGGAATCCCTGCTGATCGGGCTGGCCGAAGGCGAGCTTTCCCACGAACGGGTGCTGGCCGAAGGCGGCCACGGGGCCTGGATTCGAAACGCCATCGGACGCTCCGCCGCCGAGCCGGTAATCGCCACGGGTCCCTTGCGGGGGCGAATGGTCGGCTCCAAACTGGGCGTGGCCTGGGGCGCGCCCCTGGGCGACAACATGATGACCGGAACGTTGGGCCTGCTGGAAGCCATCCGGCGGCGGAAGGGGTTGCCGCGGCGGGATTATCGGTGAAGCCGTTTGGGGGAATCCCGTACTTTTCCGACTGGGAGCGACGAGTTGTACTCGTCGCATCGGGGCCTGTCTGGAATCGCGCGACGAATACAACTCGTCGCTCCCGGGGTTCGGACATTTTGGCAAATCTGCGAACGATTCCATTCCCGTAAGGACTTTTCCTCCCAACCGGAGGCCCGACCATGTGCGGCCGTTTCGTCCAGCAATCGACCCTGGAAACGCTGGTGGACCATTTCGCCATCGACGTGGTCACCTGCGAGGTGGAACCCCGCTACAACGTCGCGCCCACCCAAGAGGTACTGGCCATCGTCGCCCACGAGGGCAAGCGGCGGCTGGGCAAACTCCGCTGGGGGCTCGTGCCCCACTGGGCCGAGGAGGCTTCGGCCGCCGGCCGGCTCATCAACGCCCGATCCGAGACCGCCCACGAAAAGCCCAGCTTTCGAACCGCTTTTCGGCGCCATCGCTGCCTGATTCCGGCGGACGGCTTTTACGAATGGAAAAAGGCGGGATACGGCCCGAAACAGCCGTTTTTCATCCATCGGCCGGACCGGGAACCCTTCGCCATGGCGGGGCTTTGGGACATCTGGCGGGAGGGGGAGAACGACTACCGTTCCTGCACGGTTCTCACCCGTCCGGCGGAGGGACCGACGGCGGAACTCCACGACCGGATGCCGGTGATTTTGGACGGGGAGTCCCACGATGGCTGGCTTGATCCCGAGGCCCAAGCGGTGGACGCCCTGCGCCGCCTTCTGGCGGAAAAGGCGGTAACCGATCTGGATTTTTACCCCGTCTCCCCGCGCATGAACAAACCGAGTCACGACGCGCCCGATTGCGTCGAACCGGTGAACGCGGACGATTCTGGGGAAGACGGCCCCGTTTCCTGACGTTTGACCAGGGCCGGAAAAAATAAAACCGGAAAAAGGCGGCCGCGTCCGGGCCTTGTGGCAAGGCCGCCGGAAAAGGAACTTCAAAGGGGAGCCAACGCAAGGTGTCATATGGTCAATAAAGTGGCGGTTTACTGGGACTTCGAAAACATCCACGCCTCGCTGTGCACCGTGACCTACGGGCCGAAATGGTATTACGAAAACCGGTATTCCCGACAGCCGGACATCGTGGACATCACCTCGATCATGGAATACATCGCCTCGGTGGGCGACATCAACATCAACAAGGCGTACGCCAACTGGAGCTTTTTTTATCCCTACAATTTCCTGCTCCAGGAATACGCGCTGGACCTGGTGCAGCTTTTTCCCCGGGGCAGCCACGGAAAAAACGGCGCGGACATCCGCATGGCCATCGACGTGATTGAAGACCTCAACTCCAATCCCCACATCGACACCATCGTGCTGATCGGCGGCGACAGCGACTACATCGCCATCGCCCAGCGGGTGCGTCAGAAGGGCAAGGAGATCATCGGCATCGGGGTGAAGGAGACGACCAATCAGTATTGGATCAAGGCCTGCAACCAGTTCAAATTTTACGCCAGCCTCCGGATGAAGTCGGCCTCGATTTCCAGCATGGAGGAGGTGGAATATCAGATCGAGGATTTGGAGGACGCCAAGGCGTTGCTCTCCAAGGCGATCACCAAAATCATGTCCGAATCCGGCGAGCCCTTCGCCCGGAAGGCGGCCATCAAACCAATGATGATCCGGCTGGACCCTTCCTTTGACGAAACCAATTTCGGCTTCACCAATTTTTCCTCGTTCCTGGACGCCTGCGACTTTCTCTCCATAGTGCAGGGCGAACACGACCATCTGGTGACGATGAAGGGCAAAAACGACTGCGAAGGGTTCCTGGAGGAGCGGGAGAACATTTCCGACACCGAGGCGATCTACGGCCGGATTTTAAAGAAACAGCAGATTCGCCTGCCTCAACCGCAAATCATGATCGAGGGCCTGTGGGAAAGTTATCGGTTGTTTCAGCAGTCCGACGGCGGGGTGGATTCCTACGTGGATTTCAAAAACCTGCTCATGCGGCGCATGGAGGAACGGGAATTCTGCGTGACCGAAACCGACGTTTCCAAGATCAAGGCGCTGATCTACAAAGCCTTCGGCTTCCGCATCGACCCCAGCCGAAGCCGGATTCTTTTGTCCGAAGACATCGCCTCGGAATCGGACCTGCTGTGGCGAGTGTTTCGAATGCTGGTGAAGCGGGTGTCGGACAACATCGAGGGGAAGCCGGATACGGGGGCGCTCTCCGAAATGCTTTACGGGGACGATCAGCATTTGAGCCAGGTGGAGGAGATGATTCGGTCGTTGGGGTGAGAAGGTTTCGAGGCCAAATTTGTGGATTCCGAATACTTTTGAAAACTGGGCAAACTTGAAAACTCTGATATTATTTGAAAATCAATCGTTTCCATTCATACCTGAATCAAACCCAATTTTATTGGGAGATATAAACATTGACAAAATGATAAATTTCTGGTTTCATTTGTGAAGATTGGTACCTTTCGCCCCGCTCACGGAATCCCCAAAAATCTAATATTCCATAAAACCATTATTTAGAGCTTTTCATTATGGAAAATCTTAAAAACGCCCCTCTTTCCGAAGAATTTTTCAACAGCTTGATTATTCGATCGGGAATAGAGTTAGAAAAGAAGGCGTATGTCGGAGATGAAATACCCAATCGAAAGCTAAAAAATGCTCGTATCCAGTGCAATATACCTGAAAATGAAAAGGTAATCGCGCTTATTGACACAACAAGCTTTGGCCTTTCAAAAAATTCAATTTGCTTTACCCCCTTTAATTTTTATTGGCATAATGGATCAAAGTCATTCGTCCTGCCATACAATTTGGTTGGCAACTGCTCCTTTAATGTAGAAAACAAAAGCATAAAAACGATAATATACGATATAACTTTAAAAAGAGGCTCAATCAATGCGCAATATGTTTCCCGTTTTTTTAAAACTCTGCAGCATGATCTGAATGCACCGCCCACTATCACAACAAGCCTACTTCAATCCATAGCCTCCCACATAAAACTTGACAAAAAGGCAGATTCTATTCTCTTCGAAGGCGAAATAACATCCAAAAAACTAAAAAATGCCCACAAAAAGTGCTGTATTCCGGAGACGGAAAATATTTTAGCGCTAATCGACACAACCCTTTTTGGCTCTGCAAAACACTCCATATGCTTCACCCCCTATCATATTTACTGGCGCAATAGCGGTCGATCAACATGCTCAGAGGAAAAACCACATCCCCTACTATTCAATGGACAAGCTTCCATTCAAGGCGAATGTTTCGGGGGTAGACACTATTGGCAAAGGCTTTTCGCTAATTAACGAAAAAGAATTGAGCTTGTTCTTTTTAGTCCTTAAATCAATTATCGTTTTGGACAAACTAAAACGCAAAGAAAATTGCACCGTGTGCCTTTCCCCTGTCCAATCAAGCTCCTCCATTTGCTCCATATGCGGTACAAATTACGCAGAACATAGGGAATGCCTAAAAAAGAATTTTAACCCAGAATTCGATTGCGAAACCAATCCTAAATCGGAGTCTGAACCTGAATCCAAGACCAAAGCGGGTGTTGATTTCGAAAAATTAGCTACAAGCATTGCGGGAGTTGTGGCAGTGAAGGTCACAAAAGAGGTATTTTTGGATTTCGACATAGAGAACATTGCAGAATTGCCAATCAGTATCTCGGAAATAGCCATAGATGCAATTGATATAACGGATTGCCTTGGCGAAATTTTTGAAATGCTGGGAGACATTGCCTCAATATTCAATGTATAGAACTTTTTTTGAATTCTTTTCTTGACTCCGACTCAATCGTTTTATGCCGAACAACAAATACAACCAAGATAAATCCGGAACAGCAATTTGTCTTGCCGGGTTTCTGACATAGATCGCCCCAACCACCCTCCAAACCGCATGACCAATCCGAAGCGTAAAGCCTATGAAGGATGAAGACACACTGCGGCCTGAATACCCGGCGGAACTGATCAAGTCCGGGGTACGCGGAAAATATGCCAAAGCCTACCGGGAAGGGACCAATATCGTTGTTATTTCTCCCGAATTGCACAAACTTTTCCCGGATTCGGAGTCCGTCAATAAAGCGTTGCGCCAGTATGCAAAAGAGCATGGGATGGATGTAGATGGATCAATCAGGAAAAATGTGGGATAGCCTCGAATTTCGGAAGTTTCCGCCCGAAATGAAACGTCCAAAGATCAAATCCGCCCATGCAATCGACAACCACACGTTACTGGTTAAATTCGGCAACTACCGAAAGAAAAAGTACGATGTCACCCATCTGCTAAACAAGGATATGTTTTGACCGCTAAAAAAAACTGGCCTTGTTCAAGGCGGTAAAAGTTGAACAAGGTGGGTATGCCGTAGTTTGGAATAGCGAGTTTGATATCAGCGAGTATGAATTGTGGAGGAATGGCAAAGAGCTTCCCTGACCAACGGAGAAACTGGCAAGTAGCCGCCGGAACGACAACTGCCACCCGGCACACTGGAAATGATGAAAGACTACTACATCAACATCTTCTACAGCGAAGACGATGAAGGTTATATCGCTGATATCCCAGACTTAAGGGCTTGCTCCGCCTTCGGTGAAACGCCAGATCAAGCGTTGTCAGAAGTTCTGGCGGCCAAAAAAAGCTGGTTGGAGGCCGCTAAACAAAACGGTAAACCCATCCCCCAACCGGAATATCGTCCAGTGATCTACCAAGTTGCATAGGGAGGCGGAACAAAACCAAACTTGAGTTTTACCCCCAAAGCCTGACCACGCTTCCATTACCCTTGCCGCTGTATGCCCCAAAAGCGGGAATCGACCAAACTAAGATTCCTTTGGCTTAAACCGCCGGTATATCTCGTCATCATTCCGTTTGCCACCAACCGCGATGTAGACCGTATCCACATCCGTTCGATAGACAATCCGGTATTCGCCAATGTCCACGCGGCGATATTCCGGATATCCAGAAAGTTGTTTGGAATCATGGGGCATTGGGTTTTCCCGGAGGCCGAGCATGGTTCCCACGACCTGCCGATACTGTTTGGCGGGCAGCTTTTTGATAAACTTTCCAGCCGACTTCGTGATATCGATTTTCCGCATGGATTCAGCCGCCGTTCAACAGCGCTTCCGAGGCTTCCGCGCCCAAATAGCCCTCTTCCTCCGCCTGCTTCGCTTTGGAAGCCCAGTATGCGTCTTCATACGCAAGGAACTTCTCATACATGGCATTGGAAATCAGTACGGATTTTTTCCTGCCCGATTTTTCGACAAATACGGGACTGGTTTCGGCGGCGTCCAAATAGCGGCCCAACCGGTTTTTCAGCTCCGTGGCGGAAATCTGCATTGCTCACTCCAATTCAAAGGTTTTGAGCCAAATTATCCATTTTAGCTAATTCGGTCAACACGAAACCACCCCGATCCCTTGGCCGGCCCGCCGTCGGATCACCGATCGAGGCTGCATCCCCTTAGAACCAAAGCAAAAAAGCGCCCCGCCGGATTCCTCCAACGGGGCGCTTCTTTTTCACTCCATCCGGATCGGCAATACCGATCCATCCTTCAAAACGTCACTACGCCAACGCCTCCCGAATCCGCCCCATGGCCTCTTCCACCCGCTCGAAGTCGTTGAAGGCGCTGATTCGGATGTATTCCTTTCCGCGGCGGCCGAAGCCGGCGCCGGGGGTCACCACCACCCCCGCCTTTTCCAGCAGCAGGTCGAACAACGCCCAGGAATCCCGGCCTTTGCCGTCCACCCAGATATAGGGGGAATTTTCGCCGCCCACGTATTCGAAGCTCAGTTCGTCCATGGCCTTGCGGATCACCGCCGCGTTGCGCAGGTAGTAATCCACCAATTCCCGCGTCTGCGCCTTCCCCGCATCGGTGTAAATGGCGGCGGCGGCCCGCTGCACCGGATAGGACACGCCGTTGAACTTGGTGGAATGTCGCCGGTTCCACAGCGCGTGGAGGGAATGGGCCTTTCCGTCCCCGTCGTAGGCCATGCAATCCTTGGGCACAACGGTGAAGGCGCAGCGGGTGCCGGTGAAGCCGGCGGTTTTGGAGAAGCTGCGGAACTCCACCGCCACTTCCCGCGCGCGGGGGATTTCGTAGATGGTCCGGGGCAGGCTGTCGTCCCGGATGAACGCCTCGTAGGCGGCGTCGAACAAAATCAGCGCCTTGTTTTCCCGGGCGTAATCGACCCAGGCTTTTAGCTGATCCCTGGTGATGGTCGCCCCGGTGGGATTGTTGGGATAGCAGAGATAGATCAGGTCCACCGGTTCGGACGGCAGATCGGGAATGAAGCCGTTGTCCCGGGTTCCCTCCATGTAGACCAGCCCCTCGTAACGGCCCTCCGCCGCCGGGCCGGTGCGCCCCGCCATCACGTTGGTGTCCACGTAGACCGGATAGACCGGATCGGGAATGGCCACCCGGATGTCCGTCGCCAGAATCTCTTGAAAATTGCCGGTGTCGCACTTGGCCCCGTCGCTGATGAAAATCTCGTCCGCCGCGACCTCCGCGCCGCGGGACCGGTAGTCGTTTTCCGCCACCGCCTTCCGCAGAAAATCGTAGCCCTGCTCCGGCCCGTATCCGCGAAAGGATCCGCCCGCCGCCATCTCGTCCACCGCCTCGTGAAAGGCCGCGATGCAGGCCGGGGGCAGCGGCCGGGTCACGTCGCCGATCCCCAATTTGATCACCGACACCTCGGGATGGGCCTCCTGGAAGGCCGAAACCCGGCGGGCGATGTCCGCAAACAGATAAGAGGCTTGCAGCTTGCCGTAATGTTCATTGATTCGAATCATGAGTTTTCCTTTGCATGCGCCCTGGGAGAAGAAGAAAGAAAGGAATGGAACGGAGGGGTTATAGGAAAACCGCTTTCGGGTGTCAACCGCCCGAAAACCCCGGAATGGTCCCGGATAGAAACCCGACAGCCCCGGCTTTCGCGGGAATGGGATGGCCGGATTTTCCTTGCCGGGTTTGACAAAGCGGGTCTTGCGTCTAAATGTTTCGGATGACACAAAAAGGTTGTATGAAGTCAACCCCGACGGCCCCCGGCCGGAGAGGAGTCAAGCATGTTTAGCGTAACCGACGCGGCCAAAAACCAAGTCGCGGAATTTTTCAAGGAAAGAGAACAACAGCCGATTCGCGTCTTCCTGCACGAAGGCGGCTGTTCCGGCCCCACGCTCGCCATGGCGCTGGACAAGGAACGCGACGGCGATTCCAAGTTTGAAGTGGGCGGCGTGGAATATCTGGTGAACGAGCAGTTTCTGGAGACGGCCAAGCCCATCGAAGTGGACTACAAGTCGGTGGGGTTCACCGTGTCTTCCGGGCTGGCCCTGGAAAGCGGCTGTTCCAGTTGCGGCAGCAAAAAGGGCTGCGGCGGCTGATTTTTTTTACCACGTCGTTTTGTTTTTTTTGGCGGCCCGCTTTGGCGGGCCGTTTTTTGTTTGGGGGGCGGGGCACACGGACGAGCAAGGATGGGCTGTTGGTTTGCCGCCTTCATTGGGGCCAGCCTTGCAAGGACGGGCACTGAGCCCCGAAAGCCGGAGCGGGCGCGTTATCCCACGCAGGCCACGATGCCTTCCCCCAGGCGGCGCATGTGGGCTTTTTCGGCTTGGGCGATGGTCAGGAAGGCTTGGCGGGCTTCGTCGTCCTCGGCGCGATCGGCCATGTTGCGGTAGAGGTCGTAGGCCGAATATTCCACCGTCATCCCCATCTCCAGAAGAGGAACGCAGGGATCGTCCTGGATTTCCTCCACCTGTTCCAGCAGGTCCGCCAAACGGCGGCCGCCCTCCAAAATCTCCCCGTCCAGCTTCTCGAATAGCGCGTCGAAGGGCGGGGCGTCGTCCACCAGCTTTTTCCAGAAGTGGTACAGCGTGCGGGCGTGGGCGGTTTCGGCGCGGGACAGTTCGTCGGCCACGCCGCCAAAGGCGTCGGCCCCGTGCCGCTCCACCAGGGCGGCGTAAAAGCGAAACGCCCCCTTTTCCAGATTCATGGCCACCCGCAGTTGGTCGGCGACGCTTTCGGCTCCCGCGAACAGGTCCACCTTGGGAAAATCGGCCACCGTCCGCCCTTCCCAGGCCAAAATCCCGCCCTCCAGATGGCGGATCGGTTTTTCGGTCACCTCGGCGGCATCCGCCAAATCCGCCGCAGCCAGGGAACGGCCGCCCACATGGCAGTAAAAAATCAGCTCCCGGTCGTCCGGCAGATCGAAAACCTGCGTTTGCAAATCCATCAGCGGAATCAGCCGGGCGCCGGGAATATGTTGGGCCTCGTATTCCGCCGGCTGCCGCACGTCAATCAGCACGTACTCCTTTTCCTTTTTCCGTTGAATCAGGCCCCGCAATTCTTCGGCGTCCATCCTTTCGATCCCGGCCATTTCCGCTCCTTTCGTCACAGATCGGTTGAGAAAACGATAAATCTCTCCTTAAAACAAACCCGGCCAAAGCACAAGCGATGGACGGCCGGGGCCAATGCAAGAGGCCCGCGGAAAATCCACGCGCCACCTGCATCTCCATGGTTCCCATGCCCGCCCGTTTACGGCGCCTTGGCGATCCGCCGGGCCAGGATGGCCGCATCCGTGATCGGCTGGTCGCAGGCAAAGCCGGAGCAGAGATAGGCCGCCGCGCCGTTTTCCGTTCCCGGCAACCCGGCGGTAAAGGGCGCGAGCCGGGCCAGGGCTTCGGCGGTCTCCGGCGTGCGGAGCAACACCGCCGCTTCGGGGAGGAAGGCGCGATGGACCGCGTCGATCATCTCCCGGGTTTCCGGCGCGTCGGCCGGGCCGTCCAGAACGATCTCCCGGGTGGGGTGCAGCGCCCAATCGGCCCCCATCAAAAAATGGGCGAAGGCCGAAGGCTGGCGCTCCAAAACTCCGGCGAAGGCCCGGATCAGCGCGTCGGCCCGGCTTTCCCAACTGGCCTCCCCGGTCAAGCGGGCCAGGGTCAGGAGATTGGTCAAGGCCACCGAATTGGCCGAAGGCGTCGCCCCGTCGAAGAGTTCCCGGGGCCGCACCGGGAGTTCGCTGGTGGATTCCGCGCCGGACAGATAAAAACCGCCGCCCGCCGCGTCCCAAAAATCGGCGATCATCCGCCGCTGAAGCTCGATTGCTTTCTCCAGCCAACGGGGATCGAAGGTGGTCCGGTAAAGCTCCAGCAGGCCGTCCACCAGGAAGGCGTAGTCGTCGGCGTGGCCGGCGATGCCCGCTTCGCCGTCCCGGTAGCGGTGGAAAAGCCCGCCGTCCGCCCTGGTCATCCGGTCCAGCACGAAACCGGCCGCCTTTTGCGCCGCTTCGGTGTAGGCCGGTTCATCCAGGGAGCGGCCGCCGACGGCCAGCGCGCCGATCATCAGCCCGTTCCAGTCCGTCAGAATTTTGTCGTCCAACAGGGGCCGGACCCGTTTTTCCCTCGCCTGGAACAGCGTCGTCCGGGCCGCCTCCCACCGTCGCCGAAACGCCTCGGGAGACATGCCGGCCCCTTCGGCCCAGTCGGCCAGGGGGCGGTCCAGATGGAGAATATTGGCCCCGGTGCGCCGGCCGGTGGCCTCGTCCAGAAAATTGCCTTCGGGACGCGCGCCGAACACGCGGCCCCAAAAGGCCGCCTCCTCTTCGCCCAGGACCTCCCGAAGCTCCGCCTCGGTCCAGACGTAGAATTTCCCCTCCTCGCCCTCGCTGTCGGCGTCCTCCGCCGCGTAAAACCCGCCCTCGGGGTCGGTCATATCCCGCAGGATGTACGCGAAAATCGATCGCGCCGTTTCGGCGAAATCGGCCCGGGCGGTCACCTGCGCGCCCTCCAGATAGGCCCGGGCCAGCAACGCCTGGTCGTAGAGCATTTTTTCAAAGTGAGGGAGCAGCCAGCGGTTGTCGGTGGAGTAGCGGTGAAAGCCAAAGCCCACATGGTCCCACAGCCCGCCCAAGGCCATTTGGCGCAGGGTCTGATCCACCATTTCCAGCGACTTGGCGTCGCCTTTTCGGCGGTGATGGCGCAACAGCAGCCGCAAGCGGTGGGGCGTGGGGAATTTGGGCGCGGCGTCGAAGCCGCCGTTTTCGGAATCGAAGCTCTCCCCCAATTGAAGGCGGGCCTGGTCCAAAATGTCCGGCGGCAGTGTCCCTTTGGCCTCGAAGGTGAAGACCCGGCCCAGTTGGGCGGTGACGCTGCCGGCCGAATCGGTCACCTTGGACCGTTCGTTTTCCCACAATCCCTTCACCTGGCGACAAATATCGATGAGGCCGGGACTGCCGTGGCGGCTTTCTTTGGGAATGTAGGTGCCTCCGAAAAAGGGCTGCCGGTCCGGGGTCATGAAAATGGTCAGCGGCCAGCCGCCTCGGCCGGTCACCATCTGGCAGACCGCCATGTAGACGGCGTCGATGTCCGGCCGCTCCTCCCGGTCCACTTTGATGCAGACGAAGGTGTCGTTGAGATGGCGGGCCGCCTCCGGGTCCTCGAAGGATTCCCGCTCCATGACGTGGCACCAGTGGCAGGTGGCGTAGCCGATGGACAGAAACACCGGCTTGTCTTGGTCCCGGGCCGCCGCAAAGGCCGCCTCGGACCAGGGATACCAGTCCACCGGATTTTCGGCGTGCTGAAGAAGATACGGACTTTTTTCGTGCTGCAGACGATTGGGCATGGCGCCCTCCTTTCATCGGATTCGCAATGGAATCAACATAAGAGACGAAAGGAGGGGACGCAAACGGCGGGAAAGACGGGGGGCCTTGCACGGGCGGCGCCGGCGGAACGCGAAGAAAAGCGACGGCGCCGGGAACGGATCAGGAAACGGTGGCGCGGACCTCCGCCCGGGCGTCGGCGTCGGATTCGTCCACCGCCGCGGCTTCCGAATTGGCCTCCCCGGCGGTCTGGCCTTTCTTGCCGGAATCTCTTCGAGCGTCGGAATCCGTTGGGTCCCGGTCCTCGGAATCGGAAAGGGATTCCGCTTGGGCCCCGGTTTCGGATTCGCCGTCCGCGTCGGAATCGGCCCGCCATTCCTGGGTTTCGGCGAATTTCAACGCGTTCAGGGCCTGGGCCGCCTTGGGATGTCCCATTCGTTCGGCGGTCTGGAAATCCTGCTGGGCCCGTTCCGGCTGCTCCAGCCGGGTGAAAATGACTCCCCGTGCGTAGTATGCCTGGACGGCGCGCGGGTTGAGCGAGATGGCCCGGGTGAGCAGCCGGATGGCGTCGTGGTAGGCGCCCGATTCGTACAGCGCCTTCCCTCGCCGAACGTACTCCAGATCGTTTGCGGGCTTCCGCCCGTCCGGTTTCACCGCGGAGCGGAGACGAACGGAGGCCGGGGCCGATTCCGACGATCCGTCCGTGAACTTGGGACCGGCGCCCTTTTCGGAATCGCCGGACGAAAGGCCCCGAAAAGGGACTTGGCGCGACGATCCGGCTTCCTTGGAACCGGCCGATTTGGGCATCAGGACATGGCCGCAATAGCGGCAGTCGGTGGAATGCACCGGAATCCGTTCCTTGCAGGCCGGACACAGGCGGCTTTGCCGGCCCGCCGCAAGTTGCAGCCGTTCCCGCATTTTTTTGGTGACGGTCAGGTGGTATTTGCCCAGAATCGTCTTGAGGAAGTCGGCGAACAGCTTTTCGTCAATCTCGTAGATTTCGATCTGGTGGTTGATCTCCCGCTCCACGATTCGTCGATTTTCGTCGTAGTCGGGCAGGATCAGGGAAAAATCGGCCAGCAACTCGATGATCTGGCCGTATTTGTCCAGTTGAAGGTTCTGGATGGCGGCCGAGGGCGGCATTTCCTTTTTAATATTTTCGATCTTGAGATAGTCCACCGCATTTTTGATCAGGGTATTGGTGCCCTCCCGGATGGCTTTTTCCAGGGTGGCGGTGTCGTACTCGTTTTTGATCCGGCGAATTTTTCGTTCGTATCCGTCTTTGATGGTCTGGATTTTCCGCAAATGCTCCTTCTCGATCCAGGCTTTGGTGTTGAGAAAGGCCACCAGCAGAAAGACCAGGAAGGAAAAAAAGCTGAGCAGAAAGGTGATGGCGGGCGTGAATACTTGAAAGGCGGCGAAGGTGATCAGGGCCATGCCCGCCAGCCCCAGCACCACCAGATTGGCATAAATGTGCATTCGGATTCCCCGTCTGAGGTCGGGCGCGGGTTGAAATCCCCGCGCCGAAAAACCGTCCGTTTCCCCCGCCGGCGTGCGGGATGCGCGAGGTGCGCGCCGGTACCGGCCAGATTCCGTCTCCCGGCGGGCGCTTTCCATGCGGAAGGCGGATTTTTTGAGAGGCCCGGCGTTTCCGGGACCACCGGACCGCCACTCTCCGCTTTTTCGGCCCGCGCCGACATCCATATGGCGCTACCTGTATACGTCGGCGGGACGGATTTCATCAATGGGGCGGTATGGGTAATCCTCGGTAGAATTTGGCGACTCAGAACGGGAAACCTCTATGAAATAGAGGAAATTGGGGCGAAGCCGCTGAATTCAGCGCCGCTTTCGCAGCGCCTCCGCCAATGGATTGTGAAACGGCTCGTCTTTCCGCCGCCGCGCGGGACCGCCGTTTCCTTTCTTTTGGGGCGGCCGTTTGCGGGCCGGGGCGCTTTTGTCGTCGGGAGATGGCCTGACGAATTTCCCCCGGGGCGCGTCGGGATTGGCCCGCATGGACAGGGCGATGCGCCTTCGGTCGTGGTCCACCTCCAGCACGGTCACCTGGACGGTCTGCTGCACCTTGACGATCTCCGCCGGGTCTTTGACGAACCGGTCGGCCAGCTCGCTGATGTGGACCAGTCCGTCCTGGTGGACGCCCACGTCCACGAAGGCCCCGAAGGCGGTGACGTTGGTGACGATCCCGGGCAGCCGCATGCCGGGCTCCAGATCGGCCATTTCGGCGACGCCTTCGGCGAAGGAGAACGCTGCGAAAACCTCCCGGGGGTCCCGGCCGGGGCGGGCCAGCTCGTCGCGGATGTCCTGGAGGGTGGGCAGCCCCACCTTGTCGGTGACGTACCGGTTCAGGTCGATCTTTTGGCGGAGTTCGGCGCTCTTCAGCAGATCGGCCACGGCGCAGTTCAGATCTTTGGCCATCCGATCCACCACGGAATAGCTTTCCGGGTGGACCGCGCTGGCGTCCAGGGGATTTTTGCCATCGGAAATGCGAAGGAAACCGGCGCTCTGTTCAAACGCTTTGGGTCCCAGGCGGGCGACTTTGAGCAACGCCTTGCGGGCGGGGAACGGGCCGTTTTCGTCCCGATGGGCCACGATGTTCCGGGCCAGTTGGGGGCCGAGGCCGGAGACGTAGGCGAGCAACGGAACGCTGGCCCGGTTCACGTCCACGCCGACCCGGTTCACGCAGCGCATGACCTCCTCGTCCAAGGCCCGCTTCAGCGCGGCCTGGTCCACGTCGTGCTGATACTGCCCGACGCCGATGGCCTTGGGATCGATTTTCACCAGCTCCGAGAGCGGGTCCATGAGCCGCCGCCCGATGGAGACGGCCCCGCGCACGGTCAGGTCCAGGTCCGGAAACTCCTCCCGGGCCACTTCCGAGGCGGAGTAGACCGAGGCGCCGCTTTCGCTGACCATGACGATGGTCAAGTTCCCGGGCAGCTTCAGCCCCCGAAGAAAGGCTTCCGTCTCCCGGCCGGCGGTGCCGTTGCCCACGGCGATGGCCTCCACGTCGTGGGCGGCGACGAGCTTCCGCACGGTCTCGGCGGCGCGGGCCTCCTGGTGGAGGTAGAAGACGTCGTGGTGGAGCAGCTTGCCCTGGGCGTCCAGGCAGGCCACCTTGCAGCCGGTGCGGAAGCCGGGGTCCACGCCCATCACCCGCCGGGCCCCCAGGGGCGGGGCCATGAGCAGCTCCCGCAGGTTTTCCGCGAACACCCGGATCGCCTCGGCTTCCGCCCGCTCCTTGGCGGTCAGCCGGACCTCGGTTTCCATGGCTCGGGAGAGCAGGCGGCGAAAGGCGTCCTCGGCGGCCAAGGCCACTTGTTGGGAATCCGGGCCGTCGCCCTGGACGAAACGGCGCTTGAGGGCGGCCACAGCCTCCTCTTCCGGCGGGGGGACGGCGAGGTTCAGCAGTTCCTCCCGCTCGCCCCGGCGCACGGCGAAAATGCGGTGGGAAGGGGCGGTGGCGACCGGCTCGCTCCATTCGAAATAGTCGCGGTATTTGGCCGCCTCGGCCTCCTTGCCGGCGGCGACCCGGGTCTGGAAGACGGCTTTTTCGGCGTAGATGCGGCGGAGATCGGTCCGCGCCTCGGAGTTCTCGTTGATCCGCTCGGCCAGGATGTGGCGCGCGCCTTCCAGGGCATCCTCGATGGATTCCACGCCTTTTTCCGGGTTAACGAAGGCTTGCGCGGCGGCGAGGGGATCGTCGCCAGTCTGGCCGAAGATTTGGTCGGCCAGCGGTTCCAGCCCCTTTTCCCTGGCGATGGTGGCCTTGGTGCGCCGTTTGGGGCGGTAGGGAAGATAAAGGTCTTCGAGAACGGCCATGGTTTCGGCGGATTCCGCGGCGGCCCGGAGTTCGTCGGTCAGGTGTCCGTTTTGCTCCAGGGAGCGGAGGATGGCGTCCCGCCGGGCGTCCAGCAGGGCCCGCCGCTCCAACTGGTCCCGGATGTCCGTCACCGCCACCTCGTCCAGGCTGCCGGTGGCCTCCTTGCGGTACCGGGCGATAAACGGAATGGTGGCGCCTTCCGCCAGCAAATCGGCCACGGCCTGGACGGCGCCGGGGGTGAGGGCAAGTTCGGAAGCGATGGCGGGGATGTGGTGGGTGGTCATGGGATGTCCTTGGTTTTTCGGAGGTTCGCGTTTCGGATGATTCGAGCGTTGGGAATTCCGGTTCGGGTTTTGGGTATGGAATTGGGGATCGGGGGAATGGCCGGTTTCCCTTGGGGAGGGAACGGGCGATCCCGATGATGGCGTCCGATCATGAAATCGTTGTGGAAGGTTCGGAGGTATAGGCGGGGCGGGAGATTCTGTCAAGGAAGTCCGCCCCATTGACCCCGGCCCCCAATTCTGCTAAGAAAATTCCAAATCGCGGCCGTTCTCCCGCCGCGTCAGCCAACCGAAAAATCATCGGAAAGGACGGCATGACCAAACTCCGGCCCCTTTTCGCCGCTTTCGTTCTTCTCGCCTTTCTCCTTCCGCTTTCCGGCTGCGGCGGCCGGGACCAGCTTCCGCTGGACTGGCTCCGCAAGCGCCTTCAGGACGTGGACCCCTATTCCATTATCTTGGAGGACATGAAGCGGGAAGGCAATTTTTTCTCAAGCTACTATCATAAATACCGCGTAATTCAAGATGATTACGCATGGTCCACCGACTGGATGAAAGTGCCGGAATCCTATTTTCGGCGCTACGAACCCTTGCTGGGCATGGTGGTCGCCGGCCGCAAAGATGGCGAGGCCATCGCCGCCGCCGCGCCGCCGGGGTATCAATACGCGAACAATCCGCGCTACGGACGGTGGCGAACCGACGACCAGGGCCGCTCTTTTTGGGAATTCTATGGGCAGTACGCCATGTTGCGGAACCTGATGGGCGGCTGGTACCGCCCGATCTACCGGACCGATTACGACGCCTACCAGACCGCGCGAAGCCGAAACGTGCCTTTCTTTGGAAAAACCCACAAATACGGCACCGCCGGAACGGTGGCCAAGGCGGCCAATCCCAACTTCTTTCAGCGGCGCATGGCCCGGGAACGGACCGACAAATCCTCATTCGCCGATAAAGTCGGCCGCCGTATCGGGCGCACCCGCTCCAGCCTGCGGGGCCGCTCCGGCGGACGGGGGAAATGACCCATGGCATATTTGGACCTCACCCTGCTGGACGACCTGCTCTCGGCGCTGATCCTGATCGCCGGCTTCTACGTGCTCTTTTTCATCGGCAAGCTGGTGAACGACCTGCTGAACAAGGACTACAAGCTGACCCACGAGCTGGTGGAACGGGACAACCCCGCTCTCGCCGTGGCCGTGGCCGGTTATTATCTCGGTCTTGTCTTCGCCATCGGCGGCGCGCTGGTCGGTCCCAGCCGCGGAATCGTGGAAGATTTGATCGATCTCGGGATTTACGGCGCGTTGGCCATCATTCTGCTGAACCTGTCCTGGTTCCTTTGCGACCGGCTCATCCTTCGCAAATTCAAAGTCACCGACGAACTCATCCGGGACCGGAACGTGGGCACGGGCGCCGTCTCCTTCGGCGTCAGCGTGGCTTCGGGGCTTACCGTCTACGGCGCGGTGACCGGCCAGGGCGGCACCATCTGGACGGCCGTTGGCTTCTGGGCCGTGGGCCAGCTGATTCTGGTCGTCGCGGGGCTGGTCTACGACCGGATCACCCCCTACGACGTTCACGCCGAGATCGAGCGGGACAACGTGGCGGCCGGGGTCAGCTTCGGCGGGGCCTTGACGGCCATGGGCGTGGTGGTCGGCTTCGCCGCGGCCCGGGATTTCACCAGCTGGTCCGAGGATTTGCCCGGCTTCGCGCTGATCGCCCTGTGCGGGCTTATCATGTTGCCGCTGGTCCGGTTTCTGACGGACCGGGTGCTCTTGCCCACCGTCACGCTCACCGATGAAATCGTCAACCAGGAAACGCCCAATTGCGGCGCCGCCTTCATCGAGGCGCTGGCCTATCTTTCCGGAGGCTTCGTCATTAGCTGGTGCCTCTGACCCCCGCCCTCCCCGAGCCCGTCCGGAACGCCATGGCGCCCGGACGGGGAACCATTCTGAAAATCGCCCTCTTCGCCACCGGATGCGCGGGGATCGTGGCCGAGTTCGTGCTGTCCACCCTGGCCACCTATCTAATCGGCAACGCCATCGTCCAGTGGACGCTGGTGATGTCGCTCATGCTCTTCGCCATGGGGCTCGGCAGCCGGATCAGCCGGAGCTTCCGGTCGGACCTGATCGACGCCTTCATTTACGTCGAAATCGCCCTTTCGCTGCTCTGCGCCGCCTCGGCCATGGTGGCCTACGGCCTGGCCGCCCTCACCGAGTACGTGGAGGTGATCATCTACCTCCAGGCCGCGGCCATCGGCGTGTTGATCGGCTGCGAAATCCCGCTGGTGACCCGAATCAACGAGACCTTCGAGGAGTTGCGGGTCAACATTTCCGGGGTCATGGAAAAGGACTATTACGGCGCCCTCTTCGGCGGGCTGCTCTTCGCCTTCGTGGCCCTGCCCCATCTGGGGCTGACCTACACCCCGGTGATTTTGGGGACGGTCAATTTTCTGGTGGCGGCCCTGGTGCTGTGGCGCTTTTTCCCGATGACGCGCCGGCCCCGGGTGCTCATCTCGGCCTTCGTCTTCGCAGGGGCGGGACTGGCGGCGGTGGGGGCGCTGTCCCGGCCGGTGATCACCTACGGGGAACAGCGCAAGTATCAGGATCAGGTGGTCTACGCCCGGCAGACGCCCTACCAGAAAATCGTGATGACCCGCTGGCGGGACGACTACTGGCTTTTTCTCAACGGCCAGCAACAGTTTTCCACCGTGGACGAGGAAAAATACCACGAGCCGCTGGTCCATCCGGCCATGGCGGTCCCGCCCGCGGTCCGAGATGTGCTTATCGTGGGCGGCGGCGACGGCCTCGCGGCCCGGGAGGTGCTCAAGTATCCGGGAGTGGAGCGGCTCGCCCTGGTGGACCTGGACCCGGCCATGACGGAACTGGGCCGAAGTCATCCGTTGCTGCGATCCTTCAACGACGGCGCCCTGCTCGACCCCCGGGTGCGGATCGTCAACCGGGACGCGGCGGAGTTTCTGGAAACGGGGGGGGAACGGTTCGACGCGATCCTGATCGATTTGCCCGACCCGGATTCCATCGAGCTGATGCACGTCTATTCCCGCAAGTTCTACCGGATGGCCCACCGCCGGCTGAACCGGGGCGGCGTGCTGGCGGCGCAGGCCACCAGCCCGTTTTTCGCCCATCGGGCGTTTCTCTGCATCCTCAAAACCATCCGGGCTTCCGGCTTTTCCGCCCTGCCCTACCGCAACCCGGTGCCCACCATGGGGGAATGGGGCTGGGCGATCGGAATCCGGGAAGAGGACGGCGACCGGAAAACTCTCCGATCCCGTCTGCTGGCCGCGGACTTCGAAACGGTGCCCACCCGGTTCATCAACCGCGATGCCATGATTTCCATGCTGCACTTTGGAAAAGGCGTGGTCGGCGACGAGCGGCTCGCCGAGGTCGCCATCAACACGGAATTTCATCCGGTCCTGTTCCGCTATTATCTGGCGGGAAACTGGGGGGTTTATTGAACATTTTCCATTTCCCCGGAGGGGTGGGCAATTCCGCACACCCACTACGCCTCTTTCCCCATTTCCGCGCCCGGCGTGGATTTATGACGGATTTTCCCCATGAATTCCCTTGACAACATCCCTTTTTTTTGAATAGTGAAGAACATCCCTATTTTTCCACCCCCGACCGATTCCTCCGAGCCAGACCCCGCCGGGAGAAAGGTCGGTTTTGCACGATCCTCGCCAAATACCGTCAAACCAGATGGTCAACCCTAATGCCAGCATGAAAACGGAGATTCTTATGGGCGAAGCACGATTCAACCAACGGCGGACGTCGTGGACGTCACGGAAGTGGGTATTGCTTCTTTGCATGGGGCTGTTACTTTTCGGTTGCGTCCACATGCCTTCTCCCGAGGAGATGGAAGCCGACCGGGAGGCCAACGCCCGGCAGGACGTGGAGGCCATCAAACCGGCCATGGAATACGGCAATTTCGGCGAAACGCCGATGACCCTGGAAGACTGCATCCGGTTCGCCCTCGACAACAATCTGGAGATGCGCATCGCCCGGTTGAACGAGGAGATCGCCGACAAGGAAAGCCTGGTGGCCAAACTCCAGATGCTCCCCAGCCTTTCCGCCGACGCCACCTACAAGCGGCGAGACGTTCTCCGCAAGAGCGACGCCTACAACTGGCTGCTCGACGAAGATCAGCCGGACTTCACCGTGTCCGAGCTAAAGGACAACACCCGGGCCAACCTCACCCTCACCTGGAACATTCTGGACACCATGATGGCCTACGTCCGGGGCAACGCGTCCGAGATGCAGGAAGAGGTGATCCGCCGGGAGCGGGCCCGCCAAGCCCAGCAGTTGGCCCTGGACGTCACCCGGGCCTACTGGCACGCGGCGGCGGTGGAAGACGCCCTGGATTACGTCCACGTGGTGGAGACCAATCTGAAGGAGGTAAAACGCAACATGGACCAGGCCGTGGAACGGGGCAGCTACGACAGCATGGCCGCCTCGGACGCCGAGCTTCGGCTCAAGGAGCTGGAACTGACCATCCGCCAGCTTCAGGCCAACCTCTCCAGGGAACGGCTCCAGCTCGCCCAGCTCATGGGCCTCAACCAGAACGTCCAGTTCACCCTGGCCCGGCCGCCCATCAAGCCCATCGTCGCCAACCTGCCCCACACCAAGGAGCTGAACATCGACCGGCTGGAAGAGTACGCCCTGCTCCACCGGCCCGAACTGTTCGCCAGCGACATGCAGGTTCGGATTCAGAAAGAGGAGGCCAAGAACAAGGTGCTGGCCATGTTCCCGGGGCTTTCCATCTTCGCCGGCGCCCATTACGAGGACAACCGGCTGCTGCTTCAGAACAACTGGGCCACCGTGGGCGCCGGCATCGGCTGGGAGCTGCTGGACCTGCCGGCCAAATACGTCTCCTACAAGGGGCAGCAAAAGGCGATCCAGATGGCCGAGGCCCAGCGGCTCATGTCCACGGTGGGCGTCATCACCCAGGTCCACATCGCCCTGCTGGACTACGCCATCAAGGTGGACCGCTTCCGTCTGCTGGACGAAACCTACGCCCTGGCCAACAACCTCTTCGACATGGCCCAGACCAAGAACCAGGCCGGCCGCCTGCCGGAGCTGGCGGTCACCCAGCGTCATCTGGAAGAAATGGCGGCCAAGCTGCGCCGGGACGAGGCGGTGGTCGACATGCTGGTAGCCCACAAGCGGCTTTGCGTGAGCATCGGAATGGACCCGCTGGAGTGCGATCAGCAGGGCATGCTGGCCGCGGCCGGCGGCGCGGGGGGCGGCGAAGGCCAAGAGCTGAACTACACCGCCACCACCGGCATGAACAAGTGGCGTTGCACCGAGTGCGGCTACATCCACACCGGGGCGGAGCCCCCGGAAATCTGCCCCATCTGCGGCGTGGGTTCGGAATACTTCGTGGAAGTGACCAACGGCGGCGAGACCGGCGCGATTACGGCCAGCACCGGCGACGAATCCGACGGGATATCCGGGACGGGCGTCATCGAAGACGCCGATCTGGACACCTGGGGCGTGACGCCGCCGGTCTCCACCAGCAACGAGGCCATGAGTCGAAGCGGCGGCGGCGCCCCCGGCTACGCCGGGCCGGCGGCCGACCGGTTCCTCTGGCAGGTGCAGATGGGCGCGTTTTCCGAACCCACCGGTCCCACCAAGCGGATGAACGAGGTGGAGGCCCTGAATCTTCGGATGCTCGACAGCCGCGACACCTCCATCACCACCGCCCGGGTGCAGGGGAACCTGTTGAATCGGGTCCGGGTCCGCGGTCTGACTCAGGCCGAGGCTCAGGAATTGGCCCGGGAACTGCGGGACCGAGGCGTGGATTACTGGCTGATCGCCCCGGACAGCGTCCACTGGTAGTCTCCGAGCGGTTCCTGCGAGCCTGAACCAATCGCCGCCGGCCGGAGCGGTCGCCCATCGCTCCGGCCGGACGACCACCCCCGATTCTCCGTTTTCTCGAAACTTCGCCCGTTTGGCCGCGCCGCCCCTTTCGGCAACCCGTTTGCGAAACGTTCGGCCCCACCGTCTCAGGGAGGTTATCAGGATGTTGAACCTAATGAAGCTGGAAAACCGGATTGTGCTGGACGCGGCCGGCGTGGACGCCGCCATGGACCATGCGGCCGACGGGCCGGATGACGTCGGACCCAATCCGGACGCGGAATCCGCCTCAATTCCCGACGCCCCCAACATGCATGCCGGCGCCGTCGCCGAAGTGGCCACCATGCTTTCCGCAGACGAAGGGGACGCGGCCGACGGAAGGCCGGAAGACATCGGCCCGATTCTCCGCCCCGGGGAGGGGTCCGACCCGTTGAACGTCGTGCTGATCGCCGACAATCTCCCGGATTTGCAAACGCTGCAAGCAGCTGCGGAAGCCGAATCCCACGCCATTTTCACCTATGACGCCGGTCGGGACGAAATGGCGGAGGTGCTGACGGACGTCACCGATTTCGCCGAGGAAACCGGCCGGAAAGTGGGCTCGCTGACCATTTTGTCCCACGGAGGTAGCGGTTTTTTTCATCTGGGGAACGAAATGGTCACCGCCGATTCCCTTGAAGATTCTGCGGAAACCTGGGGAAGTCTTCAAGACCACATGGCCCAAAATGGCCAGATTCATTTATACGGCTGCAACGTCGCCTCCGATGGCGGGTCCGGACAGGCGCTTCTGGACGGACTGGCGGACGCCACCGGCGCCTCGGTTTTCGCTTCGGACGACATGACCGGAAAAGAAGGCGATTGGACCCTGGAAGCCGCGTCCGGCAAAGACGCCGGGGACGCCGATTCGCCCATGGACGGCAAAATCCTCGCCGGTTTCCAAGGCAGTCTGACCACCAGCATTCCTTCGGCCATCACCACCCAGGAGGACGAGCCGGGCAGCTTCGGCGTTTTCATCTTCGGCCCCGACGAGGACGCCAACAGCCGGGTCGCCGGCGACGTCACCCTGACCAACTTCGGCCCCGACGCGCTCTTGAACAACGCCCAAATTTTCTACGAAGGGTTCGTCACCGACCGACCGCGCGAAATTGACGGCGTTCTGGTGCAGGAGTACCATCGCTGGACCGTGGATTACGACCCGGTCCAGGACGCCTTCGGCCCCGACGGGGAAATTGATTTCCGCGTGGAGCAAAACGGGACTTTCCAAAACAATTTCACCACCGACATCACCATTCTGCCGGTCAACGATCCGCCCATCGCGGAAGACGACGAATTCACCACGCCGGAAGACCAGCCGATCAGCGGGACCCTCGAAGGTTCGGACCCGGTGGAAGGCGATCCGGTGACGTTCGAGATCCTCGATGGGCCCACCAACGGCGTGATCACGGATCTGGACCCCGACACCGGAGCCTTCACCTACACGCCCAACCCGGATTTTAACGGCGTCGACAATTTCACCTTCCGGACGGACGACGGGCAATCCCAAAACAATCTTTCGGAGGCGGCCACGGTGACCATCAACGTCACCCCGGTGAACGACGCTCCGGAACCGCCGACCGTGGAAATCGACGATCCCTACATCGAAAACGGCTTCGTGACGCCCGACCAGACCGGCGTTCCCATGGAGCTGGGCATCACCCTCGGCGAAGACCCCGACGACACCGATTTCACCGAGGTGGTCGTGGAAATCACCGACGGCTTCCAAAACGATTCCCGGGGCGTGGACGTTCTCTTCCTCGCGGGAAGCCTTCCGTCCACCATCCAGGCCCAGGTCGAAACCGGACGGATTGTGTTCACCCCCTCCGAAGGACGGGAATCGGCGCCGATCTCGGATTTCCAACTGGCCGCGGACCAGGTACGGTACCAGCACGTGGGCGGTCCCGACCTCCTGGGCCCGGGCGAAGATCCCGACGCCCTGAACGGCGACGACCCCGTCGAGGGACCGCGCACAATCTCGGTCACGGTTACCGACGCCAACGCCAGCGAGGCCGACAACGGCATCCAGGATTCCACCGGCGAGGGAGAATTCCTGGTGGACGCCGTCAACGACGGGCCCGACGCCGAGCCGGAAACCGACGGGCTGGTTTATTCCCTCAACGTGAACGATCCCACCCGGCTGGCCCTGGCGGATGAAACCTTCACATTGGAGGACGTGGACGACACGGATTTGGCCGCGGCCAACCTGCCCCGGGGGATCGGCGAAATTCGCGTGCGGATTGAAGATGGCTACACCGCCGCCGTGGACGAACTGGAATTTGACGGCGCGGGCTTCGACGACGTTTCCGTCAGCGTTCAGGAAGGGGGTCGGACCCTGGTGCTGACCCCGACCAACGGCCAGGCATTCACCCTTTCCCGCGCCGAAGACGTGGCCCGCCAAGTATCCTACGTCAACAACGCCGCCGACGCGGCCCAGGCCAACGAAGAGGCCGATCGGGTCGTCGCCATCACCGTCACCGACAACAATTCCGGCGGCGAGGGCGACTTTTCGGAACCCCAGATTCCCGCGCCGACCGACCCGCAATTCATGGACGGCCCAAAAAGCGACACGGTCACCCGAACCATCCAAATCGACGCCGACGCGCCACCCGAATTTGATTTCGGGAACGGCATCTTCGAGGACAACGGGAATCCCAACGATCCCTTCTTTTCGCCCCGGACGCCCGACCAGGTGGAAGGCTTCACGGTCCAAGACATCGTCGCCAGCTTCAACCTGCCCAACCAGCCGCCCAACCAGGGGGGCGAGGCGCTGGCCATCACGGCGGTGGACGACGCCAACGGCCAGTGGCAGTTTCTCGATTCCGACGGCCAGTGGACGCCCATCGACAACGGCCAGCTCGGCGAGGCGAACGCCTTGCTGCTGGGCCCCGCGGACCAGATTCGGTTCATTCCGAACGAGAATTTCAACACCGACGAGGAACCCGGCGCCGTCACGCCCACCATCGCCGCCAAATCTTGGGACGCCGCCGAATTCGCCGGCACCCCGGGGACTTTCGTGAACACGGTGGGCGACAACGTCGCTTTCAGCCAGGAAGGCACGGGCGAGTTGCCGGTGCTGGCCGTCAACGACCGGCCGGACATCGTTTTGGGCCCCAACCTGGACCCGGACAACGACGACGTGGTGAACGAACAACAACGGCTGGACGAGAACGGCCGGATCACCTTCACCGGCATCACCCTCCAAGACATCGACCTGGCCAAGGGCGAGGAAGCCGGTTCCAATCCCGGCCAGATCGACCTGACGGTTTCGGTGGATCGGGCCGGCAGCCAAGTCTTTCTGGAAAGTCTGGCCGGCGTCACGATTGTCGGCGGCGCCAACGGCTCCCAGACCGTGACCATCCGGGGGGATCTGGCCGACGTCGGCGCCGCCATTCAGACCGGCCTTCGCTACGAGGCCGACCTGAACGAACTGAACAACGCGGCCTCGGATCAAGCCTACGACACCATTAAAATCACTTCCAACGACCTGGGCAACGCCGGCCTTCCCGGCCCGCTCCAGGACGCCGACAACATCCAGATCGCCATCTTCCCCGGCGACGCGCCTCCAACCATCGACCTGGACGAAGACGACGACGGCGGCGCCGACCCGGAAAACGACATCCCGCCGGCGGGTCCCCAGGCCCCGGGGAACGAAGACACCGGCAACTACAACGTCTTCTTCATCGAAGACAGCGACTGCACCCCGGTGCCCATCGCCGACCAAGACATCCTGATCGCCGACGACAACGGCCTGATCCAGCGCATGACCGTGGAGTTGACAAATCGGCTGGATTCCGGCGGCCCGGCCTCCCCGCCGCCGGAACAGGGAGGACAACTTTTGGCGCTGGACCAGAACGCCGAGTCCGGACTGTTGGAATCCCTGGGCTTTAGTCAAGACGTACTGGACGCCGTCAACGCCGATCCAAACACCAATATCACGGTGAACGTTGCCCAGCAGACCAACGCCGCCGGCCAAGTGGTGGCCTTGACGCTGGAATTCCAGGGAATCGCTTCCACCGAAGCCTATCAGCAAATCCTGAACACGGTCACCTACGACAACGACTCTCAAAACCCCAGCGACACCACCCCCGCCGGGGAGAGCGTGCGCCGGGTGGCCGCGGTGACGGTGACCGACGTTCCCATCGACGGCGAGGGCCCGGGCCAGAGCAGCACCGCCTTTTCCCGAATCGCCATCATCCCCGTCAACGACGCGCCGGTCAACCAGGTTCCCGGTGAAATTATCGTTCCCTCCGGCGCCATCGTGGACGTCGGCGGCCGGCTCGACGTGGGCGACGTGGAAGGTCCGGCGGAAATGTCCGTCAATCTGGGCGTCATCTTCGGCGTTTTGAACGTCGCGGAGGGAGGCCAGGGCGTCCAGATCGACGGCAACGGCACGGCGGACCTGACCCTGACCGGTTCCATCGAAGCGGTCAACGCGGTCCTGGATTCGCTGTCCTACGCGCCGCCGGGGAATTTCACCGGCGAGGACACCCTGACCGTCACCTCCAACGATTTCGGGTACGAGGGAATCAACCCGTCCTTCGTGGGAAGCAACGGCTTCCGTTGCGTGGTTGCGCCTTTCGACGAGGAGGGAAATCCCATCGTGGACGAACGCGGCGACCTGGTCCCCGACGGGCTCGACGAAAAAACGCCCAACGACCGCGACGCCCTTACCGACGTGGACACCATTCTCATCCGGGTGGCCCAATCCGATCCGGACACCCTGCCGGAACTGCCGACGCCGCCCCCGAGCCCGCCGCTCCAGCCCATCGCCCCGCCGGACGCCGACGGTCCCGACGGCATCAGCCCCGGCCCCGTCAACCTCCCCGGCATGGTGGGCGTCACGGGCGGCCAGGCGGGCATCACCTTTCGAGGGCTCGGCCCCGGCGGCGAGGACTTCGTCGCCGATTTCTGTTCCATCGAGGAGGCCCTGCGCAGCCATCTGGGCTGCCGCTTCGCCAATACCCTGAATTCGGAATCCCAGTTCGGCTCTCTTTCCTGGGGGGACATGACCGACCTGGGCTGGAAGCCGCCCTCGCTGTATCTGGACGAGGAGTACGACCTGTATTCCCAGCTCTTCATGGAGGAGCCGGGCGACCCGGGCTTCAACGTGGAGGCGGGCGCCTTCGGCGTGGACCTGGGCGGTCTGCCCGAAACGCCGGAACGGGTCTTCCGGGAAGGTCAAAACCAGGAGACCTTCAACGAGATGGAACCCAACGGAATTCGGGAGGCCTTTTTCGCCAACCGAAAGAACCTCGACCGCACGTGGCGATAATTTTCCGCCGGGCCGGCGATCCCCTCGCCGGCCCGGCGCCACTTCACGCCCCATGACCACCGACGCCGATTCGCCTCGCCCCGCCCCGCCGGAAGCCGCGCCTTCCGCCCCCGCGAACCTGGAAGATTACCTGGAAGCCCCCTGGCGGGGATTGCGTCCGGACCTGAAGCTGTTTCCGGGCCCGTTGGAGTACGACGGCCAACGGTCCTGGGTGCTGGAGGACCCGGTCCGGGGCAACACCTACCGGCTGGGCCACGCCGAAGGGGAACTGGTCTACCGCCTCACCACCGGGCGGGACCTCGAATCCGCCGTTCGACATTTGTACCAGACCACCACCCTTCGCCCCAGCGCCGCCGAGGTGGTCGCCTTTCTGACCATGCTGCAACGGGAGCGGCTGGCCCGTCTGCCCGCCGATTACGCTGAACGGTCGGCCGCCGGCGGCGGGGACCTCGGGCCTCCGTCCCTGTTGGAGCAGCTCCGCCGGGGGAGCATTTTTTTTCGGATTCCCCTGCTCCGCCCCGACGCCTTTCTCCATCGGACCGTTCGCTGGGCGGCCATGCTCTGGTCGCCGCCCTTACGCTGGTTCTACCTGCTCTGCGGCCTGACGGGGCTGGCGCTCACGATGCAGGAGATCGAAACCTACCTGGGCACGGTCAACTATCTGTTCACGCCCCAGGGCGGGCTGGCCTTCCTCGCCTGTCTCGTTCTGCTCAAAATCGGCCACGAATTCGCCCACGCCTACGCCGCCAAGGCCATGGGACTCCACGTGCGGAGCATGGGAATCATGCTCATCGTGGTCTGGCCGCTGCTCTATACCGACACCACCGACGCCTGGAAACTGCCCGACCGCCGAAGGCGAACGCGCATCAGCGCGGCCGGGGTCTTGTTCGAGCTGACGGTGGCCGGAATCGCCCTACTGCTTTGGGCCGGCGTTCCCGACGGGATCGCCCGGAGCATTTTTTTCTTCCTGTCCGGCACGTCCCTGGTTTCCACGGTTCTGATCAACCTCAATCCGTTCATGCGGTACGACGGATATTATCTTTTGATGGACCTCTGGGGCATCGACAACCTGCGCCCCCGGGCGTTCGCGATGCTTCGCCACGGCGTTCGAAGGCTGCTGCTGGACTGGAAGGCGCCCTCCCCGGAAATCCATCCCCATCGCCGGGCCATGCTGGTCTACGGCTTTTTCGCCGCCCTCTATCGACTGTTTATCGGGGCGACAATCGCCATCGCGGTCTACTTCCTGCTGTTTCCGGCGCTGGGGCTTGCGGTGTTTCTGCTGCAACTCTGGCTATTCATGGTCCGCCCCCTCGTCGGCGAAGTGCGGGCCGCGTGGCGCGGCAGACGGCACTGGGGCTCCCGCCTCCGGATCGCCGCAAGCTCGGCGGCTTTCGCGGCGCTTCTGACGCTTCTGGTTCTGCCCCTGCCCCGTTTCGAATCCATCCCTTCCCTCTTGCTGTTCAAGGAGGCGATCCGGGTGAAATCCCCGGCCGCCGGACGGCTGGCCGACGTGTTGCCCGCCGAGGGCCGGACGGTGACCGAAGGGGAGACCCTGGTTCGCCTCCAAAGCGAAACCCTGGCCTTCGAACGGCGGCAGTCCGAATTTGATCTCGAAAAGGTCCGGGCCAGCATTCGGAACCTGGGCACCAGCCCCGAGCAGGTGGCCTACGGCCAATGGCTCGCCGCCGAGGCGGAACGGCTTCAAAGCATCCTGGACCAATACCGGGAGGCCATGGCCCAGCTGGAAATCCGCGCTCCCGCCGACGGCCGGGTGGTGGACGTAAACTCGGACCTGTACGCCGGCGCATTTCTGCCCCGGGGCGCCCATCTCTTCACGGTGATGACCCCGGGCCGGCAGGAGGTCAAGGCGTTCGTGCATGAAAAGGCCATGCCCGACCTCCGGGACTTGCCCATTCAGGCGGCGACCATCCGACTGCCGGCCCCGGAAATACCGGCCATCCGGGCACGGCTGGTGGAACGCAGCCGCTTCCCCGTGTCTCGCCTTCCCAATCAAAGTCTGTTTGACATCGCCGGCGGGCCTATTGTATCGATGGAAGATTCCCTGGGACGTCGGCCCCGGGACGCCTTTTTCACCCTGACCTTCGAGGTGGAAACCCCGCCCCCCGGTCGCCTGGCCCACGGGCTTCCCTCCCGCCTCTGGCTGCGAACGGCGGGACGGCCGCTCCTGGTCCGCGCCGCCGCAGGCATTTGGCAACCCCTCTCCGAACGAGGATTTTTTTGACATGGCCCGTTTTCGGCTCGCAACCATCGCGATCGGCGCCGCCTTGGCGTTGTTTCCTTTTTATTCCCTCCCAGTTTCCGCCCAGGATACCGCCGAAACGCTGCCTGTGGTTTCGGAATCGGAGGAGCCGCCGGGAGTGTTCCAGCCCTTTCCGGTGGTGTTCGAGGCCCGCCAGAAGGCGGTGCTTTCGGCCGAGCGGGCGGGCACCCTCACCAGCCTCAAGCCCGACGTGGGCGACACCGTCAAAAAAGGCGCGATGATCGCCCAGGTGGACGTGGGGGAGGCCGTCCTCCGAAAAAAACGAGGGGAAGCGGCTCTCGGCCATCTGGAAAAGCAAATTCAGGAACTGACCCAACTCAATCAGCGGGGACTGGCCACCAACGAGGAGGTGCAAAAGGTCCGCATGGAACGCGACGTGACCTGGGCCGACGTGCAGATATACAAGCGGCAGATCGCCCAGTCCACCATCCGCGCCCCCTTTTCCGGCATGGTGGTCCGCCGCCACGTGGAGGCCCACGAGTGGGTGACGGCGGGCCAGCCGGTGCTGGACATGGTCAATCTGGCCCGCATCCGGGCCGTCGCCAATCTGCCCGCAAGCGTCGCAGCGCGGCTCAGGGCGGGCGATACCCACACCCTGTACATCCATGATCTGGAAGCCGAAATCAAAGGCACGGTGGACGCCGTGGCCCCGGAGGTGGACGAGCGAAGCAATACCGCCCAGGTCATCTGGAGCGTGGAGGCCGGGGGCCGACGGCTGTTGCCGGGCATGAAGGGCGAGGTCCGGGTTGAGCCGTAAACCGCCAGAAATCGGCGAAACGGTCGGCGGACCGAACCACGGCGCCGGCGCCGGACAGGCCCGTCGCCCGTTTCCGCCCCCGGCCGGCGTCGCCCGAGAGCAACTGCTCACCCGGTTCATCCGGATGTGCGCCGCCGTCTTTTCGACGCCGGCCCCCCAGGAGGCCGCCGCCATCGCCGTCAACCGGATTTCCGAGCTGACCCGGGTCGATCGGGCGGTGCTGGTTCGGCTGAACGGCAAACCGACCATCGCCGCCGTCAACGGGGGCGGCGCGGCGGCCCAGGACAGCGCCTTTGCCGACGCGGTGGAAACGGCCCGAAAACGGTTCGGCGCACGGCCCGAGGCGGTGGTGGTGCCGGCGGTGGCCGACGCCGAGCGGGATTCGGCCCCCTCCCTTTACGCGGTGCAACGGGCCATGGGCGGCGCGCAAATTCTCTGGCTTCCGCTGTGGCTGACCAACGACCAGAGCCAGCCGCCGCGCCACGCCCTCTGGCTGGAGCGGTGGCACGGAAACCGGTGGGAACGGTCCGACGTGGAGCTGCTCCAGCACGCCGCCCTTTTTCTCGGCCACGGGTTGCTCCGCGCCCGAAGCCGGCCCCAAACCCGAGGCCGGTATTTTCGCCTGGGCCTGATCGCGGCCCTGCTCCTCTTCCTGGCCATGCCGGTGACCTCCCGGGTCACCGCGCCCGGACGGGTGACGCCCGACCGGCCCCATCACATTTTCGCCCCCATGGACGGAATCATCAAGGAGTTGCTGGTGCGACCCGGCCAGTGGGTGGAGCCCGGCGACGTGCTCTACCGCTACGACGCCCGGGTGCTGGACAAGCGGCTGGACGAGGCCTTTCGCCAGGTGGCCGTGGAACGAGCCAAGCTGGCGCGCCTCCAGGGCGCGGCCCATCGCGATCCCGAGGCCCGGGCGGAACTGCCCGTGCAAGACCTGGAGGTCAAGCGGGCCGAAGCGGAAACCGTCTTCTACACCCAGCAACAGGAGCGGGCCGACGTGCGCACCGCCCGGCCCGGCGTCATCGTGCTGGACGATCCCGACGCCCTGATCGGCGCGGCGGTCCAGACCGGCCAGGCGGTCATGAGCGTGGCCGACCCGGACCAGACCAAGCTGCGGCTCCGGGTGCCCGCCAGCGACGTGGGTTTTCTGGAGGAAGGGGCCCGGGTCTCCCTCCGGCTGGACAGCAACCCCCTGCGCGGCCTTCCGGCGCTGATCACCCGGGTCGGCTTCGAGGTGAGCCTGTCCGAAACCGATGTGCCTTCGGTGGTGGTGGACGCCATCTGGGTGGGCGACGCGCCCGACGTCCAGCCCGGGCAGAAAGGCACGGCCCGCATTTTCGGTCCCTCCACATTCATGGCCCTTCAGATTTTCCGCAAGCCGCTCATCGCCATCCGCTCCCTGACCGGATTTTGACCGGACTCGCCGCTCCGTGCGCCGCGCCGCCCGTTCGCCTCCGGAGGATAGAAGGCGTCCGCCCATGAAGCGGCTCCATCGGCTTCGGGACCGTCTGTTCCGACCGACCTCCCTTCACTACAAGCTCCACCTGATCGTGGGGCTCTTTTTTCTGTTTCCCGTCCTGGGCTTCCTCTATTTCGCGGTCCGCCACGATTTTCTGGAGGACGCCTACCTGCCTCTGTTTTTCCTGGGCCTGCTCGTCTTCTCCCTGCTGGGCATTCTCATGCTGCGGCGGCTCTTCGACGAAATCGCGGGCTTCTCCCGCCAAGTCGCCGAACGGTTTCAGGCCGAGGAGGCGGCCGGAGACCCCGACGAGCTTCATCACCTGATCCACGCCTTTTCCGCCATCGAGCGAAAGTTCTCCGCCGTCATGGGCCGGCTCGACAAAAAAGCCACCGATATCGCGGTGCTCAAAGAGCTGTCCGACCTCTGCTACGTGACCTTCGATCCCGAGGAGATTCTCTACGTCACCCTGGAACGGGCGTTGGTGCTCACCGGCTCGGAAATCGGATCCATCCTCATTCTGGAGCGGGAGGAGCCCAAATCTTTCGTGGTCAAGGCCAGCATCGGCCTGGGCGAGCACGTCCGCATCGGCGACCGGCTGCCCTTCGACAACAGCGTGGCCAAATACGCGGTGATCAACAAATCGCCCCTGATCGTGGAGGACATCGAACGGGACACCCGCTTCGGCCGGGCCAACCGCCCCCATTACGGCACCAAATCCTTCGTCTGCATGCCCATCAAAACCAGCAAGGACATCGTGGGCGTGATGACCATTTCCCGCAAAAACGAAGACCGGACCTACGCGTCGGAGGACGTGGAGGTGCTGATTCCGCTGTTGAGCAACGCGGCCTTCACCTACGAAAACCTGCGGCTCATCAAAGAAAACGAACGCCGTTCCCGCCACCTGCGGGCCATGGAAAAAACATTCGGGGTCATCAACTCCAGTTTCCGGGGCCGGGAGCTGATCAGCGCGGTCCTGGGAGAAATCCAGGCGGTGCTCCCCTTCGCCTACGCGCTGATTCTGCTGCGGGAGCCGGGGCGCACCCACCGGCTGATGGTTCACGACGTGGTCGGCACCGCCCCCGCCGGTCTCGTTCGGGGCGACACGCTGGGGGTTTCCGGTTCGGTGATGGAGCGGGTCCTGGGCCGAAAAACCCTTCGGATCGTCGAGGACACCCGGAAGCTGGACGGCGAAACCGACCGGGCCATTTTGCCGGCCGCCGAGGCCCCGGCGGCCCTGATCGCCCCGATCACCGGCGACGGCGCGGCCGAAGGGGCTCTGGTGCTGGGCTTCGAAAATCCCAGCGATCTGGTCGACGCCCGGAGCCTGGCCAGTTGGGCGGCCGGAAGCGTCTCCCTGGCCGTGGAGCGGGACCGAATGTCCGCGGGCCTGGCCCGGAGGGATCGGGAGCTGGACTCCATCCGGCAGATCGGCCGGGCGTTGGCGTCCTCCACCTTCGACACCCAAAAAGTGCTCGGCTACACGATGGACATGATCCGGGTGCTCATCAACGCCGAAGCGGGGACCCTTTTCCGGGTGGAGGGCGACGAGATCGTCAGCGCGGCGCTGTTCAACATCGACCTGGGAGATCTGGACGCCATCCGGCTGCGGCTGGGACAGGGGGTGGCCGGGACCGTGGCGGCCCGGGGCGAACCGCTGATCGTCAACGACCCCGAACGTTCGCCCCATTTTTTCCCCCAGGTGGACGACCTTACGGGGTTCCGCACCCGGTCCATCCTCTGCGTGCCGATCATCTCCCAGGGCAAGGTCATCGGCGTCATCGAGGTAATGAACAAGCTAAGCGGAGATTTCACGCTAAAAGATCGGGATCTGCTGGTTTCCATCGCCGCATCGGTCAGCATCGCCATCGAAAACGCCCGGCTGTACAAGGAAACCGTGGCCATGGCCGAACACGAACGGGGCATCCGGCGGGTGTTTCAGAAATTCGTTCCCCGCCAGATTCTGGACCAGATTCTCCACGGCGCCGAGGGCGGCCAGACCGGGCTGAACGAACTCAAGACCGTCACCCTGCTCAACATCGACATCCGCAAATCCTCGGATTTCGTGCGACGGGTCGGTCCCCAGAAAACCGTGGCCCTGCTCAACCATTTCTTTTCGGTGATGGGGGAAATCGTCTTCGCCCACAACGGCATCGTGGACAAATATCTGGGGGACGGCTTTCTGGCGCTTTTCGGCGCGCCGGTCTCCAGCACCCGGGACGCCGAAAACGCGGTGAGCGCGGCCCTGGAGATGAAAAACGCCATGAAGCGGGTCAACGCCCATTGCAAGGAGGCCTACGGGGAAACCGTGACCATGGGCATCAGCGTCCATACCGGAGAAATGGTGGTGGGAAACATCGGATTTGAAATGAAGATGGACTACACGGTGATCGGGGATCCGGTCAACATCGTCTTCCGCCTCCAGGAGCGGACCCGGCCCTATCCGGACGGCGTCCTCGTCACGGAAAACGTCTGCCGGGCCGCCCTTCGTCGGCTGGAGATCGAACCGGTCGCCGAACCGCTGGCGGGCCTCCAGGTTTTCGAACTGCGGGGCCGGCCGGGCGGCTGACGGGCCGCCCGGCCGAGGGAAAAGCTCCGGGTTCTATCCGGCCGCTCCCTTTTCCAGCCCCCGGGCCACGTTGACCACGAAATCCTGCACGTTGGTGAGAATGGAGCGGGCGGTGAGGGAGCCCCGGTTGGCCAGCTTGTTGACGGCGAACTCGGACATGTCCACCGAGTAGAAAAAAACCGGACGGACGCCCCCGTCGGAGAGAACGTGGTAGCTGGGGGTCATGTTGCCGGCGGCGATGGCGTGGAGCTGGGTGGCCAGGGCGATCACCGTGGTGGCGCGACGGATCAGCCCCCGCATCCGGTCCTGGGCCTGGTAGGCGTCCGCGATCACCTCCGGCAGGGGCCCGTCGTCCCGGATGGAGCCCGCCAGCACGTAGGGCACGCCCCCTTCCACGATCGCCCGCATGACCCCGTCACGCACGTGGCCCTTCCGGATGGCCGTTTCCATCCCGCCCAGTCCCCGCACCCGGTTGAGGGCGTCCAGGTGCTTGTAATGGCCCATGGGCGCCGTTCGCTTTTCGTAAATCCGCTGGCCCAGGGCGGTGCCGAAAAAGGCGGCCTCCAAGTCGTGGGTGGCCAGGGCGTTCCCGGCCAGCAGGCCGTCCACGTGGCCGCCGGCCACCAGCCGGGCGAAGGCGCTTCGGGCGTCCTGGTCGAAGACCACCGCCGGCCCCAGCACCCAGACCACGAAGCCGTTCTCCCGCTCGTATTCCAGCAAGTCGTAAAGCTCGTCGTAGTCGATGGAAAAGGCGGTCTCCCGTGTGAGCCGGCTCCGAAAGACGAATTTTTCGGCCGCCCGGTCCGGAAACACGAAGGCCTCGGTGTGGACGTAAATCCCCTCCTCCGCGTTTTCCCCCCGACCGCAGGCCACCGGATCGCCCTTCCGGAGATTCCGAAACTCGGTCACGGCCAGTGCGCCGTCGGGCCGCTGGACCACCACGCAGTCCATCCGGGATTCCCCGGCCAGCCGCCAGTCGCCGGGGGCCACCTGGTAGTATTCGGGATACACCGAAGTGCCGTGATACTCCGCCGGGGCCACGCCGCGGGCGGGGCAGAGCTGGAAGTCCACCGCGGGCGCGTCCGCGAAGGGGGGCGCGGAAAAATCGGGCCGCCGGTATTCGGGCATTTGAAACGGCATGGATCCTCCTCTCTGGGTTGGGCCGGGGTGGCAACCGCTACCCGGAGCCGGACGGGGAAAAGCCGGATTTTTTTCGCCCCGTCCCCCCGGAGGACCGGAGCGCGGGGGCGGACCGCGGAGACGGCGGGACGCTTTCCAGGCAGGGAGCGCGCCGCGGGCGGGCCGTCACAGCAGCCGGGTCGCGTTGACCTCCGGAAGACCGGCCGCTCGGATTTTGCGGACCACCTTCATGACGTCGTAGTCCACGAAACGAACCTCCAGGGTGCGATCCCCGTCGTCCCAAATGACGTATTTGGCCCGATTGTCGCCGTCCCGAGGCTGGCCCACGCTGCCCGCGTTGACGATGTAGCGGAGGTCGGAGTCCAGCGAAACCGTTCCCCGGCGCAGCCCTTGGAAATCGGGAACGCTTCCGTTCCAGGCCACCAGGTCCAATTCGTGGGTGTGGCCCACGAAGATGAGCGGTTCCGGGGCCATCCGCAGGCCGCGCCGATAGCCCCGCATGGACATCTGGAAAAGATAGAGGGTGGGCGACCGGGGCGGAAAGCCGTGGACGAAGCGCAGCCCCCAGAGGACCTTGAAATTGGGAAGCCCGGCGAGGTAATCCCGGGCTTCGGGCGACAGGGCCTCCCGGGTCATTTCCACCGAGCGGCGGGCTGCGGGGTTGAACCAGCGGCGCAGCCGGACGTTCCGCACCGCCAGCTCGTGGTTTCCGGCCACCGAAGGAATTTCCCGGGCCCACAGCAGTCGGACCACCGCCTCCGGGTCCGGCCCGTAGCCCACGTTGTCGCCCAGGGAGGCCATGGCGTCGATCCGCAGGCGGTCGGCGTCGGCCAGCACCGCCTTGAAGGCCTCCAGATTTCCATGGATGTCGGACAATACGGCAAGACGCAATGGCGACTCCTATCGCATTGTCCGCAAGTACCAGGCGATTAAATCGGCGCCGAAAAAGACGTGAACCGCGGCCCCGGTCGCCAAAAAGGGGCCGAAGGGCACGGCCAGCTTGGCGCCCTTTCCGGTGCGGATCATAATGGCGATTCCGGCGGCCGTTCCCGCGGCAGAGGCGAGAAAGATGGTCACCACCACGCCCGGCCAGCCCAGCAGGGCGCCGATCATGCCGATCAGCTTGACGTCGCCTCCGCCAAGACCTTCCACGCCTCGGAAGAAATAGAAATATTCCCCCACCAGATAGAGGGCTCCGGGGCTGGCCAGCGCGCCAATCAGGGCGTCGACCCGCGGAACGTCGGGGAGGGCCATGCCGGCGAAAAAAAAGAAAAAAATTCCCGGCAACGTAAGCACGTCGGGGATGATCTGATGGTCGAAATCGATGAAGGTGATCACGATGAGCACCGCCAGAAAGGCGAAGATCACCAGGGCCGACGGATGCCATCCGAAACGGAGGGCCGCGGCCGCCGCGAAAGCGCCGGTCAACAGCTCCACCAGGGGATACCGGATCGAAATCGGGGCCTTGCAGGACCGGCATTTCCCCCGCAGCCAGAGCCAGCTGACCAAGGGGATGTTGTCGTAAAAGCGAAGGCGGTAGTCGCAGCGGGGGCAGGCCGAGGGCGGGGAGACGATGGAGCGGGAGGCCGGGAGCCGGTAAATGCACACATTGAGGAAACTGCCGATGCACAATCCGAACACAAAGGCGATCGCGGCCAGCGGCAACGGGGGAATCATAGACGCGTCCCGGGTAAGGGGAAAGAATGAGCTTTCCCCTTACCCGGTATCCGGCCCAAAAATCAAGGGGGAAGTCGGCGCCGACGGGCCGGAAACCGGTTGCCGCCCCGGGAAAATGTCTTACCATAGGCGGTCAACCGTTTTCAGAAAACCTGGCCCCCGCCCCAAACGGGGGAGGGAGCCGGGAATCGACCGAAATTCAGGAGAAAATATGGCGGAAACCGACAAGGACGATCTGATCAGCATCATCGAGGAGGAGGAACTGACGGGAGAAATCCCGGATGTCATGCCCCTCATGCCGGTGCGGGATGTGGTCATCTTCACCGACATGCTGTTGCCGTTGTTCGTGGGCCGAAAAAAATCGGTCCGGGCGGTGGAGGAGGCGGTGGCCAAGGACAGCTTTCTCATGCTCGCGACCCAAAAGGAGCCGGGAGTGGAAGCGCCCAAGCCCGAAGACATCTTCGAGGTGGGCACCGTGGGCCGCATCCTCCGGATGCTCAAACTGCCGGACGGCCGGCTCAAGGCGCTGGTCCAGGGGGTGGCCAAGGCCAAGGTGGAACGATACACCCGCAAGCGCTCCTGGTATCAGGTTCGCGTCTCCCTGATCGAGGAGCCCGAAATGGGCGAGCACGATCTGGAAACCGAAGCCATGATGCGCAACGTTCGGGATTACTCCGAAAAAATTCTCGCCCTCCGCGGGGAGATGAGCAACGACGTGACCGCCATCCTGGAGAGCATCGAGGAGCCCGGGAGGCTGGCCGACCTGGTGGCCTCCAATCTTCGGCTCAAGCTCGAGGAATCCCAAATGATCCTGGAGCTGCTCGATCCGCTGGAGCGATTGCGCAAAGTCAACGATCTGCTGTCCCGGGAAGTGGAACTCTCGGCCATGCAGGCCAAAATCCAAAGCGACGTCAAGGACGAGATTTCCAAAAGCCAGCGGGACTATTTTCTGCGGGAGCAGGTGCGGGCCATCCACAAGGAACTCGGCGAGATGGACGACCGGGCCCAGGAGGTGGAAGAGTACGCCCAGCGGATCAAAAAGGCGAAAATGCCCAAGGAGGCCAAGGAAGAGGCCGAAAAACAGCTCCGGCGGCTGGAGCAGATGCATCCGGAAGCCGCCGAAACGACCATCATCCGGACCTATCTGGACTGGCTGGTGGAGCTTCCCTGGAAAAAGTCGACCAAGGACCATCTGGACATCGCCAACGCCAAAACGGTGCTGGACCGGGACCATTACGGGCTGGACCGCATTAAGGACCGGATTCTGGAATACCTTAGCGTCCGCAAGCTCAACCCGGAGATGAAGGGGCCGATCCTCTGCTTCGTGGGCCCCCCCGGCGTGGGCAAAACCTCCCTGGGACGGGCCATCGCCCGGGCGCTTAAACGCAAATTCCACCGCATCTCCCTGGGGGGAGTCCGGGACGAGGCGGAAATCCGGGGCCACCGGCGGACCTACATCGGCGCCCTGCCGGGCCGGATCATCCAGGGGCTCAAGCAGTGCGGCACCCGCAACCCGGTGTTCATGATGGACGAAATCGACAAACTGGGCGCCGATTTCCGGGGCGATCCGTCCTCGGCGCTGCTGGAGGCGCTGGACCCGGAACAAAACGACCAGTTCAGCGACCACTACCTGAACCTGTCCTTCGATCTGTCCCAGGTGATGTTCATCCTGACGGCCAACGTCGGCGACGCCATCCCCTCCGCCCTGTACGACCGGATGGAAGTGATCCGCATTCCCGGCTACACCGAGGAGGAGAAGACCGTCATCGCCCATCGCCACCTGATTCCCCGGCAGCTCAAGGAGAACGGCCTCAAGCCTCGGAATCTCGCCATCAGCGACGGCGCCTTGGCCCAGATGATCACCGAATACACGGCGGAGGCGGGCCTGCGGAACCTGGAGCGGGAGATTGGCGCCATCTGCCGGAAGACCGCCCGGCGCATCGCGGAGGGGAAGAAAGGAAAGGTGACGATCACCCGGGCCAACATCCACAAGTTTCTGGGAGTGCCTCGGTACTCGCCGGAGATGGACAAGGACGAAAGCCAGATCGGACTGGCCACCGGCCTGGCCTGGACCGAGGTGGGCGGCGAGGTGCTTTACATCGAGGCGTCGCTGATTCCCGGCAAGGGCGAGATGCTCATCACCGGCCAGCTGGGCGAGGTGATGCAGGAGTCGGCCCGGGCCGCGGTCACCTACGCCCGCCGACGGCTGACCAGCTTCGGACTCAAGGAAAATCACCTGGACAACCTGGACCTGCACATCCACGTGCCGGCCGGGGCGATTCCCAAGGACGGTCCCTCGGCGGGCATCGCCATGGCCACCGCCCTCATCTCCATCCTGTTGCAGCGGCCCATCAGCGCCGACGTGGCCATGACCGGCGAAATCACCCTTCGGGGCCGGGTGCTGCCCATCGGCGGCCTCAAGGAGAAGGTTCTGGGGGCGTTGCGCGGCGGCATCCGGACCATCGTCATCCCCGAGAAAAACCGGAAGGAGCTGTCGGAGCTGCCGGCCCGACTCCGCCGAAAAGTCCATTTCATCCCGGTGGGCCACATGGATGAAGTGCTGCCGGTGGCCATCCCCGAAACCCAGGGGCGGCGCATTCCGAACCGGCCGGTTCGTCGGCCCCGGGCGGCCCCCCCGCGACGGGGCATCCGAGGCCCCTTCCGACCGGGCATCCGGACGCCATGAAGCTCCTGGCCGCCGACACCTCCAGCCGAAGCCTCGGCCTGGCCGTTCTGGAAGGCGAAGAACTGCGGGCCGAAATCACGATCCATCGACGGGGGACCCATTCCCGCACCCTGATGCGACTGGTGGAGACCGCCTTGGGGCTGGCCGGTCTGGAACTGGCGGAACTGGACGGACTGGCGGCGGTGGCCGGACCGGGCAGCTTCACCGGGTTGCGCATCGGCCTGAGCACCCTGAAAGGGCTGGCCCTGGGGCTGGGAAAGCCGGTGGTCGGGATTTCCTCGCTGGAAGCCTTGGCCCATCAGCTTCCGGAGACGGCCGATCCCATCTGGGTCCTGGTCGACGCCCGCAAGGGGCAGGTGTATCGGGGCGCGTACCGTTGGACGCCGTCCGGGCCGGAAGAACTAGTGGAACCGGCGGTGCTGGCTCCGGAGGCCGTCGCCCAAGAGATCCGGCGCCCCGCCCTTCTGGCGGGAGACGGCGCCCTGCTCTACCGGGACCTGCTGGAACAGGAAACCCGAGGCGGCGCGCGCCTCGCTCCGGCCGGCGTGCATACCCTTCGGGCGTCCACCGTCGCCCGGATGGCCCACGCCCGACTGGTTGCCGGAACGACCGGCGAGCCGGCCCTTTTGACGCCGCTGTATTTGCGCCCGTCCGACGCCGAACTGGCCCGGGCGGCCGGCCAAGTTTTCATTGACACCCGCTTCGGCCATCGGTTATACAGGCCGAACGACTTGAGATGAAAGGATTCTCTTTCCGAAATGCCGAAATTTTTCTGGGCCGATCCGCCGGGGCAACGGGCGTTTCCGGTGGCCAAAGCGGGCGTTCCGCTGATCGCGGGAGGCGCGTTCGTTACCGCCGTGTTCGCCCTTTTGGAGTTGACGGCCCCGGCCCTGTTCGCCCTGTTCGCGACCGGTTGCGTCTGCGCTTTTTTCCGAGATCCCGACCGGGCCATTCCCGCGACCCCGGGGGCGGTGGTGTCGCCGGCCGACGGAAAGGTCGTCTTCGCCGAACAGGTGACCGACTGTCCGTTTCTGGACGGACCCCGGCTCAAGTTGAGCGTGTTCATGACCGTCTTCAACGTCCACGTCAACCGGATTCCGGTGACGGGAACGGTGGAATCGGTCCATTATCATCCCGGGAAATTCGTATCGGCCAATCTGGACAAGGCCAGCCGGGAAAACGAACACAACGCCGTGATCGTTCAGCCGGACGAGGGAAAGCCGATCTGTTACGTGCAAATCGCCGGCCTGGTGGCGCGACGAATTATCTCCTGGGTGCAACCGGGCGATCATCTCGTTCGCGGACAGCGATGCGGGCTGATCTGCTTCGGCTCCCGGCTGGACGTCTATCTTCCGCCGGACGCGCGGGCGGCCGTCGCGGTCGGCGAAAAAGTGAAGGCCGGCACTTCGATTTTGGGCTACCTGCCCGAATAGACAATTTTCGGAATCGACATTCCACGGGCGACCGGCGCGGCAAATTCCCGCAGCACGGCCGCCCGGTATTTTAGGGGGCGGGGCGTCCCGCCACCGGGAGAACGCACATGTCCGAGACTTCCTACCGAATCGCCGTCATTCCCGGCGACGGCACCGGCCCCGAGGTCGTGGCCGAGGGCGTCAAAGCCCTGAACGCCGTCGCGGAAAAGGAAAACCTGTCGCTGAGCTACACCGAATTCGACCTGGGCGGAGAACGTTACAAGCGCACCGGCGACATTCTGCCCGACGAGGTGCTTTCCGAACTTGGGACGTATGACGCCATGTACCTGGGCGCCATCGGCCATCCCGACGTGAAGCCGGGAGTCCTGGAAAAGGGCATTCTCCTCAAGCTCCGATTCCATTTCGACCAGTACGTCAACCTACGCCCCATCAAGCTCTACGAAGGCGTGGAGACGCCGCTGAGGGACAAGGGACCGGCGGACATCGATTTCGTGGTGGTGCGGGAGAACACCGAGGGCCTCTACGCCGGCGCCGGCGGCATTCTTAAGATGGGCACGCCGGACGAAGTGGCGGTGCAGGAATCCATCAACACCCGCAAGGGCGTGGAACGCTGCGTCCGATACGCCTTCGAATACTGCCGCCGCCGAAACCGCCGCAAGACCCTGACCCTGTGCGGCAAGACCAACGTGCTGACCTACGCCTTCGATCTGTGGGAGCGGACGTTTCACGAGGTGGCCCGGGAATACCCGGACGTCAAGACCGACTACGCCAACGTGGACGCCATCTGCATGTGGATGGTCAAGAATCCCGAATGGTTCGACGTGATCGTGACGGACAACATGTTCGGCGACATCATCACCGACCTGGCCGCCATGATTCAGGGCGGCATGGGCATCGCCGCCGGGGGCAACATCAACCCCGAGGGCGTCTCCATGTTCGAGCCCATCGGCGGCTCCGCGCCCAAGTACACCGGCAAGGGGGTCATCAACCCGGTGGCGGCCATCTCTTCCGCCCAGATCCTTCTGGACACCCTGGGCGAGGCCCGCGCGGCCGCCCGGATCGAGGCGGCGGTGGCCCGCGCACTCCGGGACGACATCAAAGACGTCGGCGCCGGGCGAATGGGCATGTCCACCAGCGAGGTGGGCGACCGGGTGGCGGAATACATCGCCCGGGCCGATTGACCTTCCGCCGTCCACGCCGGCCCGTTCCGCGACAATCCGGAGGCCGGGTGAACCGGCCCCCCGGATTTCGCCTTTCCCCCGCGAACGTCCGGCACGGCGTCTCAATTTTTCGCGGCCGGCCGCTTTTCGCCCCTTCATTCAAGGGGCGAGACACGGCCGCAATATTTCCGTAACTCCCGATCGGGCCCGGGCGCCCATCGGGGCGAGCGCATTCAGGAGTTTTCCATTGAACAAAGTCCCCATGACCCCAACGGGCTATCAGGCCCTCAAAAGAGAACTTGAGAATTTGAAATCCGTGGAGCGCCCCCAGAACATCCAGGCCATCGAAGAGGCCAGGGCCCACGGCGACCTTTCGGAAAACGCGGAGTTCGACGCCGCCAAGGACCGGCAGGCCTTTCTGGAGGGGCGCATTAGCGAGCTGGAATACAAGCTGAGCAACGCCGACATCATCGATCCGGACAAGATATCCAAGGAGAAGGCGGTGTTCGGATGCACGGTGATCCTGGAAAACATCGAGACGGGCCAGGAGGTGAAATACCAGCTGGTGGGCCCGGAAGAGTCCAATATCGAAGAGGGGCGGATTTCGGTCTCCTCTCCCCTTGGCAAGGCCATGCTGGGCAAGGAGCCCGGCATGGAGGTGGTGCTTCAGGCCCCGGGCGGCACCCGCCGATACGAACTGGTCGACATCGTTTAATTCGAAGGGATTTCCATGGCGCGCATTACCATTGAAGACTGTCTGAACCGGGTTCCCAACCGATTCGTCCTGGTTCACATGGTGGCCCAGCGGGTTCGCCAAATCCGGGAAGGATCCGAGTACCTGGTCAGCTCCCCCAAAAACGAGGACATCGTGGTCGCCCTGCGGGAAATCGCGGCGGGCAAGGTGTTCCTCCGGCGGCATCGGCCCATCTCCGCGCCCACCCACGAGCCCCCCGGCCTTTCCGCCAAGCAAACGCCGCCCTCCAAGGCCGCCCCGCCGGAACCGGCCTCCCCGGCGGCCCTGGACGCGGCCACGTCGCCCTCCGAAAAGGTGGCGGAGGAAGAAGCGCCCCAGGCCGAGGACATGAGCGTCGCCGGCGAGCCGACCGATCCCGAAGACGGGGCGGAAGAGCCGCTCCCCCCCGCCGCGGAGCCCGGGGCGGCCGATTCGGAGTAGATGACGGGAGCCGCCTACCGCAACCTGCGACGGGATATGGGCAGGGCGATCCACGATTTCGAAATGGTCCGAGACGGGGATCGGATCCTGGTGGGCCTATCGGGCGGGGCCGACAGCCTGAGCCTGATGGCCCTGCTCGCCGACCGGCTGCCGCGCATACCGATCCAATACAGCCTGATCGCGGCCTACGTCGATCCCGGCTTTTCCCCCAGCTTCGCGCCGGAGCTGGAACGGTTCTGCCGGGACCAGGGATGGCGGCTGGAGGTGATCTCCACGGAGGACGGCCCCTACAGCCACGGGGAGGAAAACCGGGAAAATCCGTGCTTTCTCTGCGCCAGGCTGCGCCGGAAACGGCTGTTCGAGATGGCGAAGGCGTTGAATTGCAACCGAATCGCCCTGGGCCACAACAAGGACGATCTCATCGAGACCTTGTTCATCAACCTCTGCTACGCCGGCGGGATTCGGACCATGGCCCCGGCGCAACCGTTTTTCGACGGAAGATTCACCGTCATCCGGCCGCTGGCCTACGCCGACGCCCGAACCATCCGGCGTTTCGCCCGCCGTTGGGGCTTTCCGGCGTTTCCCAACCCCTGCCCCAGCGCGACCACCTCGCGACGCGACCAAATCGGCCGGCTGCTGGAGACGCTCTACGCGTCCAGCTCCAAAATCAAAGGCAATATTTTTCACGCCATGAAAGCGGCCGACCTCCTGAGCCCGGCCGAACCGAAATCCCCGCGCCGGGAGGGGGGACGATGATCGACATCCAAAGCCAACCGGACGAACGGAACATCCCCATCGACAAGGTGGGCATCAAAAACCTTCGGTATCCCGTGGCGGTGCTGGACCGAAAAAACGGCTACCAGCACACCGTGGCCACCATCAACATGTACGTGGACCTGCCGGGGAATACCAAGGGCACCCACATGAGCCGCTTCGTGGAGATGCTCCACCTGTTCCGACCGGAAATCTCCCTGGAAAAATTCTCCATCATCCTGACGGAGATGAAGCGCCACCTGGACGCCCGCTCGGCCCACATTGAAGTTTGTTTTCCCTATTTTATTGAAAAGCAGGCGCCCGTCAGCGGCTGCCCCGGCCTGATGGACTACACCTGCCGGCTGGTGGGCTCAAGCAACCCTTCGGGGCGCACCGACCTGGTCTGCGAGGTGCGGGTGCCCATCTCCTCGGTTTGCCCCTGCTCCCGGGAAATCAGCGAGGCCGGCGCCCACAACCAACGGGGCGAGGTGCGACTGTCCACCCGTTTCCGAAAATTCATCTGGATCGAGGACATGATCGCCCTGGTGGAGAACTGCGCCTCCTGCGAGGTGTATTCGGTGCTGAAACGGGTGGACGAGAAATCGGTGACCGAACGGGGCTACTTCAACCCCAAATTCGTGGAGGACGTGGTGCGGGACATCGCGGCCCGGCTGCGGGAGGACCCGAACATCACCTGGTTTTCGCTTTCCGCCGAAAATTTCGAGTCCATCCACAACCACAGCGCCTACGCGGCCATCGTCAGCGGACCGGAGCCGGGTGCGTCCTGACAAACGGGGGCCCATGGGCGGGACCCAACGCGTCGGCTCCGTTCATCCGTCGCCTCCGGCCGCTTTCGGTTCCCGCCGGGGCGCGGGAACGGCGCGATGGATGGCCCGCATCGCCGCTCCCGTCCCCCTTCCCGCCGTGTTGACGAAGACCACGAACCGGTACAATCCGCCCTCCCCCGCCAAATAGCCCGCCCGGGTCTTCACGCCGGACAGGTTGCCCGTCTTGAACCATTCCCGCCCCTCCCGCCGCATCCGCCGATAGTGGGGCGCGAACGCCTCCAGAATCTTCAGCATATGAATCGCCGTCACCCGGTTTTGCCGGGAAATCCCCGATCCCTCGTCCACTCGAATGTCCGGCATCCGGAGAATCTCGTCCGCAAACCGGCGGGCCGCCGCCCGCCCCTTGTCCAGGGTTCCCGGAGGACCGCCCGCGGCGATTCCCGAGGCGATGAAGAGCTGGTTGGCAATGAAATTATTGGAAAATTCCAGCAGTCGTTCGGTCACTTCGTCCGGGGAAAACGGCGAGAAAAACCGGTAAACCAGCCGGTCCCGTTCGGGTTGGACCACGCCGAAGCGAACGCCCCCTTTCGTTTCCACTCCCGCCGCGACCAAAAAATGGCGGATGAGACGACCCGCGTATTCCAGGGCTTCGTTGTTTTCGGCGGAAAGCACCACGCGCCCCCGGCGCAGGCCGGAACGTCGAAGGCGGTCGAGGACCACCGGCAGGAGCGGGGTCTGGGACTCCCCGCTGACAAACCGATTGCCCGTCCTAACGAATTGAACGGTGTTGAAATTGACCGCCAAGGCCGCGTTGGGCGCGTCGTAGGGGTTGAGCGTCGCCGTCACCCCGGGAATCGCGACCGATCCGAAATGGGTTGCGTCCAAGATCAGATCCTCGAATCCATCCACTCGCCGGGCCACCTGCTCCGCCATTTCGACGACCACCTCGGAGACCAGGAGCGGATCGCCGTATCCCTTGACCAACAGATCGCCATTGGACCTTCGATAAAATTCGGTCCGAAACCGGAAATCCTCCCCCAGATAGTGCCGGGCCATCAGCGCGGTGAACACCTTGAGGGTGGAGGCCGGCAGTCGAGCGGCCTCGGCGTTTTTCCGGAAAAGGATTCGCCCGGACGGGTCCGCGACCAAAGCCGAATCTTCGCTTCCCACCTGTGCGGCGAGGCCGTCCCAACGCCCGGCCGCGCACGGCGGGGAAGCCGACACGAATATCAAAAGAAAAACCAGCAATTGCAACCGCCTGGAAAAGGTCATGGCGTCCTTTCGGGATTTCGCAAAAAGCGGGAGGGGTTTTCGAAGACCAGCGGCGTTCCGGACCGCCCGTCCCGCCCCCCCTTGCCATTTCATCGGATATCCGGTACCGTTTTTTTCGGAACGCTCCGGGGGCGGACCGCCCTCTTCGGGGATCATGGCCGGATTTGTATCGAAACGGCCGGACGGAATCAACCCAAAGCGGATTCGCCGGAAAGACCGCGCCGTCGGCCGCCGGCCGATTCGCCGCCCCGTCGGTTGCCATCAGACCCAATCGTGAATAGTTTTCCGATGTTTGGCGCCTTCATTCTTCAGGGTCCGGCTTCCATCGGCCCGCCAAGGAGACAGGTCATGCTGAGTGAAACCGAGAAACTGGAAGGGCTGACCCGGCTGGGCATCGATCTCGGCCAGGTGCAGGACCTGGATCTCTTGATGGAGCGGGTTCTCACCGAAGCCCGCCGATTTGTCAACGCCGACGCCGGGTCCATCTACGTCCGGGAAGAGGAACGGCTCCACTTCACCTACACCCAGAACGACACGCTTCAACGGCGGCTGCCCCCGGGGGAAAAACTCATTTATTCCACCTTCACCATCCCCGCCGACACGTCCAGCATCGCCGGATACGTGGCGACGACCGGAAAGCCGCTCAACATTCCGGACGTGTACGGGATCGAGCCCTCCGCGCCCTACGGGTTCAGCGACAAATTCGACCGGGCGTCCGATTACCAAACCGGCTCCATGTTGACGTTGCCGCTTCAGAACATCAACGGCCAGACCATGGGCGTCCTCCAGGTGATCAACGCCATGGACGAGGAGAAGCGGGTTCGACCGTTTTCCGAACACGACGAGCGGATGATGTCGCTGTTCGGCACCATTGCCGCGGTGGCGCTGGAACGGGCCCGAATGACCCGGGCCATCCTGCTTCGGATGATCCGAATGGCCGAGATGCGGGACCCCAAGGAAACCGGCGCCCATGTCAATCGGGTGGGCGGCTACGCCGTGGAGCTGTACGAACGCTGGGCCTTCAAGCACCGGATCGACGCCCACACGGTGGATAGGAACCGGGACGTGCTGCGCATGGCCGCCATGCTTCACGACGTGGGCAAGGTCGGCATTTCCGACCTGATCCTGAAGAAGCCGGAACGCTTCAACCACGACGAATACGAAATCATGAAGCAGCACACCCTGCTGGGCGCCCGTCTGTTTTTGAACCGTCAGTCGGACTTCGACGAAGCGGCGGCCCAGGTGGCCCTGAATCACCACGAGCGATGGGACGGGGGCGGATATCCCGGCCATGTGGACGTGGACTCCGGACTTCCCATTCCGGAATTCAGAATGGAGGACGGGCTTCCCCGGGGCAAGCGGGGCGAGGAAATCCCGCTGTTTGGGAGAATCGTGGCCTTGGCGGACGTTTACGACGCGCTTTCCTCGGCCCGGGTGTACAAGGACGCCTGGGACGAGGAACGGGTTCTTTCCACCATTCAAGGCGAAGCCGGCTCCCATTTCGACCCGGAGCTGGTGGATATTTTCTTTTCCTGCCTGGAAAATCTTCGGGCCATCCAGGACCGGTATTCGGATGATCGCCGATAACGGCCGCCGGCTTTTCTCCCGCCGGAAGTCCCGCGATTTCTTCGGAACGCCGCCAATGGCCTTCAACCCCGCTCCGGAATCGTTCGCCGGGGGCGTCACGGCCTCCCCGCCGGGTTGTCGAGACATCGCCGCCCCGGCCTTCCCGGCTCTTTTGCGGATGCGGAACGCCCCGTGAAACTCTTTCATCTCCATCGCGCGCAAGACCTGCCCATCGACCCGGAAACGGCCTGGGCCTTTTTCTCCGACCCGACCAATTTGTCGCGCATCACCCCCGCCTGGCTGGCCCTTCGCATCGTCTCCGGCGCCGTCCCGCAAATGCACCCGGGCCTCGTCATCGAATACCGGGTCCGCCTTTTCGGCGGAATCCAGACGCCCTGGATCACCGAGATCACCCACGTCGATCGGCCCAACCTGTTCGTGGACGAGCAACGCTTCGGCCCCTGCCGGTTCTGGCACCATCTGCACCGGTTTCATCCCATCGACGGCGGGGTACGGGCAACCGACCGCGTCCATTACGCCCTGGGCCTCGGGCCCCTCGGCCGGCTGGCGGAGCGATGGTTCGTTCGTCCCCGCCTGGAGGCCATCTTCGACTTTCGCCGGGACGCCCTCGCGCGTCTTCTGGGCTGATCTCCATGCCGCTCGAAGTCCTTCTTTACAGGGCCGTCGTTTTTCAATATATCATCATCTCACATTGGGACCATCCACACGAATCGACGACGGGAGGCGAGGCATGAGGCAATCGGCGGAGCGGTTTGGCGGAATCTTTTGCGTTCTTTGCGCTTTGTTTTTCGGGTTTTTCGGGACCGTCCCACCGGCGGCCGCGGCGCCGGTCCTGCCGGACATCGAAGACAAGCGAATATCGGAAGACACATCGTTGAGCGTGACCATCCCCATTCAGAACGCCCAGACCGCCACCCTTGAAGTCACGGCGACGGCCGACGACGCCGCCCTCGTGCCTCCCAACGGCATTTCGGTGACCGGCGGCGGGGCGACCCGCATTCTCACCGTTCTGCCCGAGGCGGAGGAAAGCGGGCAAACCCGGATTCGGATCGAGGCCTCGGACGATTCGGGAACCGATACGGTCGATTTCCTCCTGGAAGTTTTCGCCATCAACGACGCCCCGACCGCGGAGGTCCCGGATACGCAGGAAGTTGACGAAGGCGAAAGCTTGACGTTCGGGACCGCCGAAGGAAACGCCATTGTCGTGGACGACATCGACGCCGGGACCAATTCCGTGGAAACCGAGGTAACCGCGGAAAACGGGACCCTGGAAGCCGCCGCCAACGGCGGCGCGACGATTGCCGGCAATGAAACCGGAAGGCTCGCGCTCTTCGGGCGCATCTCCCAGATCAACGACGCGCTGGACGGGCTGGTCTATTCGCCGAACGCCGACTTTTTCGGGACCGACGTCGTCGAGGTCCGGATCGACGACAAGGGCCACACCGGCGAGGTGGACAATCCGTTCGAAACGCCGGAAAAGGTCGCCCGGGCGTCCTTCGAGGTCGCCGTCCAGCCGGTAAACGATCCTCCCGAAATCGACGCGCCGGAATCCGCCGAAACCCTCGAAGACACCCCGCTCGTCTTCTCCGCCGACAATGAAAACGCCATCACGGTCTCCGACATCGACGCCGGGGACGAGCCGGTGCGGGTCACCGTGGCCATCGAAGACGGGCTGCTGTCCGTTTCGGACGAAAACGCGGACGCCGTCGCCGGCCAAAGGACGTCCGAGATCACCTTTTCGGCGCCCCAGGAAACCGCCAACGCGATTCTGGACGGCCTGACCGCAAGGGTCGGCCCGGTGGAAACGGCGGACGGCGGGCTCGGCGAACCGCAGCTGCGGACGCCCTCGAACTGGAGCGGGAACACCGTCCTGGAGATCGTGGTGAACGACCAGGGCCACACCGGAGCGGGCGGCCCGCTTTCCGCCGAATGGACCCTCCCCGTGGAGGCGACCTCTGTGAACGACGCGCCGACCATCTCCCTGTCGTCCCCCCGGTTCGTTCTGGACGAGGACGACCGCCGGCTCTTCGGCAGCGAGGCCGTCGTCATCCGCGACGTGGACGCGGGGGACAACCCGATCCGGCTCGCGCTGAACTGGACCGAAGGCGACCTGACCGTTCCGGAAACCGACGAAGTGGACCGGCTCGACACCGGCGAACGAAGCGTGGAGCTGGAAGGCTCCATCGCCGACCTGAACGATCTTCTGGGCGACCTGATCTTCACGCCGGAACCGGACTGGAACGGCGAGGCCGAATTGACCATCGCCGCCGACGATCAGGGCCACTCCGGGGAGATTGGCGAGGCGAAGACCACAGAACGGATACTGACGCTTGCGGTTCGCCCGGTTCCCGACGCGCCGGTGCTGGAGGACGTCGATACCATCGAGATGACCCCGATCGAAATGAACGCGGAAAATCCGTCGGGCGAGCTTGTGTCCGATCTTTTGGCCGGCCGCGTTTCCGACGCGGATGAAAACCCGGACGAGATCGGAATGGCCGTGGTTTTCGCGGAGAACGATAGCGGGGAATGGCAATTCTCCACCGACGACGGGCGAAACTGGACCCCCTTTCCCGAAGGAACCAACGAAAACGCTTCCGTTCTGCTGGGGCCGGACGCCCGCATTCGGTTTGTTCCGGAAGCCGATTGGGAGGGCTTTGCGGAACTGGATTTCCGGCCGTGGGACGGAAGCGACGGCGCGGCGAGCGGCGCCATGGGCGTGAACATCGTCGAAGTGGGCGGGGAAGCGCCGTTCGGCGCGGAAATCGGAATGCTGTCCATTCTGGTCGGCGATCCGCCGCCCCTGGTCGCCGACGCCGGTCCGAATCAAACCGTCGTCGAAGGGGACACGGTCACCCTGGACGGCAGCGGCTCCCAAACGCCAACGGAAGTGACGACCGCTTTCTTTTGGGAACAAATCGCCGGGCCATCCGTGAGCTTGTCCGATCCGTTGGCCATTCAACCCACCTTCGTGGTTCCGGAGATCGGTCCCGAGGGCGAGGAGTTTATTTTCCGGCTCACCCTGACGGCCGAAGGGCTGCCCGAATCTTCCGACGACGTGCGCGTCTCCGCCACCCAGGACATGACGGTCGTCGCCGACGCGGGGGACGACCTCGCCGTTCCGGAAAACACGGAGGTCGTTCTGGACGGAAGCGGTTCCCGGATTCCAGACGGCGTGACGGTCGGGGTGGAATGGACCCAGACCGCCGGCCCGGAGGTGACCATCGGCAACGCGACGACCCTGACGCCCTTTTTTACCAGCCCGGCGGTGGACCAGGACACGGCATTGGTATTTCGTCTGATCCTGACCGATCCGGAGGGCAATGAAATCGCCGATTCCGTCCAGATTACCGTAACGGACCAGCCCGCCATCCGGGCCGACGCCGGACCGGACCAGACCGTGGAGGAGGGGGCGACCGTCACCCTGAACGGAACCGGCTCCTTCGTTGAATCCGGCGTCGCGGCGCTCTACCAGTGGACCCAGACCGCCGGACCTTCGGTGAGCCTGGCCAACCCCGCCGCGGCGGAAACCACGTTCGTCGCGCCGGATGTGGCGGAAAACCAGTCGGAAACCCTCGTATTCACGCTGGAAGTCCGCGACAACGCGGGAACCGAGGTGGACACCGACGACGTGGCCATCCAGGTGTTGGACGCGGGCCCGACCGCGGCGCCCCCCGCGGCCGACGCCGGGTCGAATCAGCGGGTCGCGCCGGGTTCTTCCGTCACCCTGAGCGGAACCGGTTCCAGCGATTCCGACGGAACCATCGTCGCCTATCAGTGGACCCAAGAATCGGGACCGTCGGTCGCGCTTTCCAACGCCGCCGCCGCGACCACCACGTTCACCGCGCCCGCCGAAACGGCGACGCTGCGCTTTCGGCTTGCGGTGACCGACAACGGCGGCCTGACCGACCAGGACACGGTGACGATCACCGTCGCCGACGACACCCCGCCGGGCCCCGGCGCGGGCGAACCGGCGGAATTTCGAGAGGGCGAGACGGTTCGGCTGAACGTTTCCCCCTCGCCGGACTTCGGCGCCGCGACCGGATACCGGTGGACCCAGGTTTCGGGAACGACGGTCCCCCTTTCGGACCCGAACGTCCAGCGGCCCACCTTTGTTCCGCCCCCGGAAACCGTGGGCCAGACCCTGGCGTTCGAAGTCGTTCTGACCAACGCCCAGGGCCGAACCCAAAACGCCACCCAGTCCATCCGGGTGCTGGACAACGGGATTACCGGATTTCCCGACGACGCGATCACTTTCCGGCCCACCAATCAACACACCATGGGCATTCGGATGAGCGGAGCGGCCGCACTGGTCGCCCTTGAACCGGTGGATGTTGGAAACACCGACACCGACGGACGGCCCGCCAACCTTCCCTTCGGCCTGGTCGCCTACACTTTCCGGGTGGCGACGCCGGGGGACTCCGCCGCCGCGACGATCTTCCCGCAAACCCCGCAACCGAACAGCCACCAATGGTTCCTCTACGACGACACCGGCGGATGGCGGGAATACGGCGACAACGCCTCCCTCAACGACGACGGCACACGGCTCACTCTGACCGTTGCCGACGGAGGCCCTGGCGACGAGGACGGCGTGGCCAACGGCCTCGTCCGCCACACGGGCGGCCTTGGCTCCGACACGCCGACCGGGCCCGGAAGCGATGGGGGAGGCGGCGGCGCGGGGGACAGCGGCTGCTTCATCCGAGCGCTCCTGGGTTCCGAATAGTTCCGACATTGTCCCGGCGGGTGGGCTGCATGGCGGCCCTCCGCCGGCAACCCGGTTGAAGCTATTTTTTAGGTTTCGTATTCGTTGAAACCGGCCATTCATCCCTTCGGGATGGATGGCCGTTCCTTTTTTTGACTTTTCCCCTCGGCCCGTCTATCCTATATACCAGACCCTGACCGGGAGAAAGGAACATGAGCCTCAAAGCCGATCGTTTGGGCCGAATCACCCAGAATCCATCCATCTTCGGCGGAAAGCCCATTATCCGGGGACGCCGGCTGGCGGTGGAGCATGTCTTGGGCATGCTGGCCGCCGGCGACGACATGGATACCATTTTGGAAGGATATCCATGGCTGGAACGGGAAGACATTCTGGCCTGTTTGGAATACGCGCAAAAAATCGTGGGCAATGAACGAAGCCGGCCGGCCTACCGGGAAACCGGTTCATGAAATTGTTGCTGGATACCTGCGTTTGGGGAAAATCCAAAGCCGAACTGGAAGCCTCGGGGCATGATGTGGTCTGGGGCGGCGACTGGGACCGGGACCCGGGGGATGAACGGATTCTTTCGTTGGCCCGCGAGGAAGGCCGAATCCTGATTACGCTGGACAAGGATTTTGGCGAACTTGCCATCCTTCGAAGGATTCCCCATCACGGAATTCTTCGACTGGTGAACATCCCCGCCCGAAGCCAGTCGAAAATCAGTCTGCGCATTCTGGACCAATATGGCGCGGATCTGGAAAAAGGCGCCATCATCACCGCGGACTTGAAACAGATCCGAATCCGCCCCCCGGAAGAAAACCCCGCCTGATCGCTCTCCCGCGCCGCCTTTAATCCCAATGCCGTTCACTTTGGGATTTCAATGGTTAATCGTGCCGAATTGACCCGGGGCGTATGCGATACGCCCCTACCATTTCTTCACGAAAGCTCCGGTATTGCCGTTAATCCCGCTTTTTTTCCTCCCATGCGCATATCCGGTTGACGAACCAAAACCGGTCCGGTAACATCCGTCGCTTGTCCAAAATTTGGTGAATCGGGAGGATTGGTCGGTCGCATGATACAGCTCATTCGTGGATTCAAAGACATTCTGCCGGGCGAGGTCGAACTGTGGCAGCGGATTGAAAACACCGCCGTGGACCTGTTCCACGCTTTCGGGTTCGATGAAATCCGCATTCCCATCATGGAGCGAACCGAGCTGTTCGCGCGGAGCATCGGGGAGCACACCGACATCGTGGAAAAGGAGATGTACACCTTTCCCGACCGCAAGGGCGACCTGCTGACCCTGCGGCCCGAAGCCACCGCCTCGGTGGTCCGCTCCTACATCCAGCACAAAATGTTCGCCCAGGACCCGGTTCGGAAGCTGTACACCATCGGCCCCATGTTCCGCCGGGAGCGCCCGCAAAAAGGCCGCTACCGCCAGTTCTATCAGATCAACGCGGAGATCTTCGGCGTGACCTCCGCCCGGGTGGACGCCCAGCTCATTCTCTACCTGACCACGCTGATGGAGCGTCTCCGGGTGGAGGACGTGGCCGTCCACCTCAATTCCTTGGGCTGTCCCAAATGCCGGCCCGCCTTCCGGGAGACCCTGCTGGGATTTTTGCGGGAGCGCAAGGAAAAGCTGTGCGCCGACTGCGCGCGCCGGATGGAGAAAAATCCGCTTCGGGCCCTGGATTGCAAAGTCCCCACCTGCCAGGAGGCCACCGAAGGCGCGCCGGCGTTGCTTGACCATTTGGGCGAGGAATGCCGGGAACACTTCAAGGTGCTCACCGATTCGCTGGAAGCGCTGGAAGTTCCCTACGTCGTCAATCCCCGGCTGGTTCGCGGATTGGACTACTACACCCGCACCACCTTCGAGGTGCTGACCGGTTCCTTGGGCGCCCAAAGCGCCGTGGCCGGCGGCGGCCGGTACGACGGACTGGTGGAGCTGCTGGGCGGGCCGCAGATTCCGGCCATCGGCTTCGCCATCGGGCTGGACCGGCTGGCGGAGCTGGTGGGCATCCCGGCCGAGGAAGTGCAAAACCGGCCGGACCTGTTCATCGCCGCGCTGGGGGAATCCTGTCAGGCCCGAGCCTTCCAATGGCTCACGGAGCTGGGACGCGCCGGACTGCGGACCGAAATGGACTTCGAGGACCGGAGCCTGAAAAGCCAGATGAAGCGCGCCGACCGGCTGAATGCCCAAAATGTGCTGATTTTCGGCGAAAACGAGGAGAAGGCCGGCGAGGCCCTGCTTCGAAACATGGCGACCAAGGAACAGGAAGGCGTGCCGGTGGAGACCCTGGTTTCCCGGCTGGTCGAGCGACTCGGCAAGCCGTAAAAGTTTCCAGCCTTCCCGGCCGGAAGACCGTTTTGGGCCGGACGATTTTTCAGAATTCCAACATTTGACGAAACCGGGCTCCACGGATCATCGCCGGGGATCATCGCCGGACCGCCTGGTTCGACGCGCCGGGATTTCCGGGGCAAGTCCGCCGCAGTCGTCGCAAAGCGCTGCGGGTGAAAAGGAGCAACGAGAGTGTCCGATTTACTGGGTGACATGCGGAGAACCCACCATTGCCGGGCCCTGACCGGGGCCGACGTCGGCAAAGAGGTGGTGCTCATGGGCTGGGTGCAACGCCGGCGGGACCACGGCGGCGTCATTTTCGTGGACCTGCGGGACCGGGAAGGCGTCACCCAGGTGGTGTTCAATCCGGAAATCCACGCCGAGGTGCACGCCAAGGCCCACGGCATCCGGAACGAATACGTCATCGGCGTCCGGGGCGCCGTGGAAGGGCGGCCGGAAGGGATGATCAATCCCAACCTGGAAACCGGCGAAATCGAGGTCCTAGTTTCCGAGCTGCGGATTTTCAACGAGGCCGTCACGCCGCCGTTTCAAATCGAGGAACGCATCGACGTGTCGGAGAACATCCGCCTCCAGCACCGCCACATCGATCTTCGCCGGCCCAAAATCCAGCGCAACATCATCCTGCGCCACCGGGCCACCGCCGCCGTCCGCCAGTTTCTGACCGACCAGGGCTTTCTGGAAATCGAAACGCCGATCCTGACCCGCTCCACGCCGGAAGGCGCCCGGGACTATCTGGTGCCCAGCCGGGTCAACCCCGGCCAGTTCTACGCCCTGCCCCAGTCGCCCCAGCTTTTCAAACAACTGTTCATGATCTCCGGCTACGACCGGTACTACCAGATCGCCCGCTGCTTCCGTGACGAGGACCTTCGCGCCGACCGCCAGCCGGAATTCACCCAGATCGACATGGAAATGTCCTTCGTGGGCGAGGAGGACATCATGGCGGTGACCGAAGCCATGATGGTCAAGGTCTTCCGGGAGGTGCTGGGCGTGGAGCTGACGCCGCCCTTCCAGCGGCTCACCTACGACCAGGCGCTGAGCCGGTATGGCCTGGACAAGCCGGACATCCGCTTCGGCCTGGAGCTGATCGACCTGTCGGACATCGCCGCCGACTGCGGCTTCAAGGTCTTCGCCGAGGCGGTGCGCAAGGGCGGCGTGGTCAAGGCCATCAACGCCAAGGGCTGCATCCACTTCACCCGGAAAGAGTTGGACGACCTGACCGACTTCGTCTCGGTCTACCGCGCCAGGGGCATGGCCTGGATCAAGGTCAAGGCGGACGGCTGGCAGTCGCCCATCGCCAAGTTCTTCACCGACGCCGAAAAAGAGGCCATGATCCAGCGGCTCGGCATCGAAACCGGAGACCTGATTCTGTTCGGCGCGGACGCCGCCAAGGTCGTCAACGAAAGCCTGGGCCATCTGCGGAACCATCTGGGCCACAAGCTGGGGATGATCGACGAATCGGCCTTCGCCTTCACCTGGGTGACCCATTTTCCCTTGCTGGAGTACGACGAGACCGAAAAGCGCTACCAGGCGCTGCACCATCCGTTCACCGCGCCGTTGGAAGAGGATTACGGCAAGCTGGAAAGCGATCCCCTGGCGGTTCGCTCCCGGGCCTACGACATCGTCCTCAACGGCTTCGAGCTGGGCGGCGGCAGCATTCGTATGCACGATCTGGAGCTTCAGCGGAAGGTCTTTGCGGCCCTGGGCATCGGCAAGGAGGAGGCCGAGGACAAATTCGGCTTTCTGCTCTCGGCGCTGGATTCCGGGGCCCCGCCCCACGGCGGCATCGCCTTCGGCTTCGACCGGCTGATCATGCTGCTGTGCCGGGAAAGCTCCATCCGGGAGGTCATTCCGTTCCCCAAAACCCAGCGGGCCGCCTGCCTGCTCACCGGCGCGCCCTCCGATCCGGCAAAGGCCCAGCTCGACGAGCTGTCCCTCAAGGTCCGCAAGGTGAAGCTGGAGGACTGATCCGACACGACGGCGTTCCCATCGGTCCCGGAAAATCGGGGCGCCTTTCCGTTTCCTCCGGGTACGGCCGCCGAGCGAACGAAAAACGATCCCGAAAGCGCAAACGCCCGACCGCGAAATCGCGGCCGGGCGTTTGCGCTTTTGCTAAATCCGAATTTCCATCCTTGAAGGCGATTGGCGGGAAAGTGCGCATCCGGACGTTTTGCCGCTGATGGCCCATAAATATTCCCGCAAATGGCCTAACCCGCCGTCAGATTCTCCAACTTTTGGACCCACTCACGGAAATGCCCGCAGCGGCGAAGCAAGGCCGCCATTCCGATTTTTTCGACCACGAGGGGGCCAGCCGTCGCCTTCCGGTTCGCGTATTCCGATATTTCCGCGATAATGCGCTTGGACGGCGCCGTCGTTGGCCCGTCGTCGATCAACTCCGGATTCCCGCCTTCGCGTTCCACCATTTCGGTCAGTCTTCGGATCGGCTCGTCGTGTTCCAGAAATTCCCAATCCAGCCGTCGGGGGTCCGCCAAGATCAGCGCCTCGAATTCGTGAAGTTGGATATACGGAACGAAGCGGTTGTCGTTTCCCCGCTCTTGACGAATATCCGCCCCAAGGGCTTCTTCCAAAACCGCCACCCGGCGATACGGGTCCGCTTCTACGGCGGCTTCGGATGTTCCCGGAAAATCGTTCGGTAGCCCATAAAGATCGAACATGGTCGTGAACCGGGCTTCCGGGTTCCGGTCTTGCTTCATCCAGGTGCAAATATCCGCCTGGACCGTGGAATAGGCGCCGGTGCGGCGGAATCCGCCTCGATATTCCAAGCCTCTTCGGCGGTTGCGGCTGGTCAGCACCCGGCGGGCGGAAGCCCACACGCCTATTTCCCCCAGATAGGAAGAAAGGACATTTTTCACGAAACGCTCCTCGGTTTCCCCTTCGACGATGACGTGAAGGCGGATGGACATCAAGGGCGCCCCCCGAACACGTTCTTCTCCCACAATTCGCTGAGGGAATACCGCGCCAGCCATTCCGCCAGCGCGTCGTCCTCCAGCCGCCGGAAGACCGAGCCGGGCGGATCTTGCCGCCGCTCGACGATCAGCACCTGACCGGCGGAAAATTCATCGATCAGCCGGCAAGACTGGGTCGCCAAAATCACCTGGGAGACGCTCGCCGCCGCCTTGACCATGCCGGCCAACTCCGAAAGGGCGGCCGGATGAAGTCCCAGCTCGGGTTCGTCCACGACGATGATCTTTGGGCGGGAATCCGGCGGCTGCATGAAGAGGGCCGCCAAGGCGACGAATCGCAGCGAGCCGTCGGACAACTGATGCGGGCCGAACAAAAAATCCGAACCCCGCTCCCGCCAATTCAGCCGGACGTATTTTTCGTTTTCGCTCAAAGGCTCCAAATCGAAGTCTTCAAATTGCGGAATCACCTGCCGGACGTGACGCACAATCCGGTCGTAATATCGCCTCCCCTGGCTCCGAAGCCGCATTCCCCGCAAAAACGCGGCCAGGTTTCCGCCGTCGCCCCGCAAAATTTTGGCGTCGTCTTTGTAAACCTGCCCTCGAATTCCCGCCGTTGCCGAGGTGTCGTGAAATTGAAACACCCGGCATCCCGAGACCATCGAATAGGCGATCCGGCCATACGAATCCCCCGCATCCGCGATCGTTTTCAATTGGGATTCACGGCTCCCACTTCCGAATTGACGGCCTCGCGGCGCCTTCATTTCCTTTGCTTTGTGTTGGATTTTTTCGTCGCGGAAGAAAAGGTTTCCCGCGGCATTCCTCTCCAGGACAAACTCGTATTCGTTCTCGGACCTCGTCGATTGGAATTGCAGTCGAGCTTGTATTTCCGGAGTGTTCTTCCCCCCAAAATACAGCAATGCGTCGGCGAATCCCTGGTCCGCGACATGCCGCTGCAACCCGCCGGACATCATGGCATTCAGCAATTTGAAAAAAGAAACCAAATTGCTTTTTCCCGCGCCATTGGCGCCGAGCATTACCGTAATCGGTTGGAACTCAATCGTTTGACCTTCGGAGTCGATGGACTTGAATCCCTTGATTTCCATCCGCTTCAATTGAATTCGGTCGTCCATGTCGTCTCCTGGGGTTCAAGGGAATCGAAAGCGCCATCCGCAAACTAAACGGTACGCGATTGAACGGCAACCTTCCCCAATCGATGCTCGCTTCTTTTAGGCGAATTGCACGAATTTTTATACCGGGAAAACACCCCCCCTGCCCCCCTCAAGGGGGAAACAACGAGCCAATCCCCCCTTGAGGGGGGTCAGGGGGGTGTTTGGGGCTTCGGTATCGGTATTTTTGCAAATCGCCTTAGCGTACAAACGGTTGGAATCCAACCACGTACCTTTTCAAGATTACTTCTCCAGCAAGGTCTTCGCCACCTTCTCGCCGGACAGCAGCATTCCGCCAAAAATGGGGCCCATGCGGGGACCGCCGAAGGTGGCGTTGGCGGCCATGCCGGCGACGTAAAGGCCGGGGAAGACCTCGGTGGTGTTTTCCAGGGTCAGGGTTTCGGCCCGGTCGCTCCACATCGATTTTTCGCCTTCGATTTTGCCGTTGGGCGTCAGCAGCTCGCCGGGCACCTTTTTGTCCACCACCTTCACGATCTCGGTGGCGTGGCCGGTGGCGTCGATGATGGCTTCGGCCCGAACGGCCAACGGGTCGATGTGCAGGCCGGCCATTTCCACGGACGACCAGTTGAGCACCAGCCCCATGACCCGGTCGGGTCGCATCATCACGTCCTCCACGGTCATGCAGTTGAAGATCTTCAGCCCCGCCTGCATGGCCCCGAAGAGAATCCCGGCCACGGATTCGACCGAATCGGCGGTGAAATAGTCTTCCCCGTAGGCACGGGTCCGGATGCCGAACACTTCCAGCAGATGAACGGCCGCCTTCTGGACGACGATCTCGTTGAACATCATCCCGCCGCCCCACATGCCGCCGCCAATGCTCAGCTTCCGCTCGAAGAGCGCCACTTTCTTCCCGGCCTTGGCCAGAAAATAGCCGGCCACCAGCCCCGAGGGGCCGCCGCCAACGATGGCGACGTCCATTTCCAGCATGTCGGTCAATTTTTCGTAGTACCGGTCCACAATCGCCCGGGTAATGGTCACTTCATTCAGTTCCACGGTTCCTCCTTTATTGCGGTAAAAGTGAAAATGGATTCAAAAGAATCAGAGAAAATTCCCGATTCCGATTCGATTGGGAAAGGCCACTCTTTCCTTTGGTCCCGCTTTGCGGTATTTTTGGAACCAAGCAGCCTTCAAGGAGCGAACGATGAATTCGATACCCACCATTGAAAAAGCCCTTTTCGAGCAAATCAAATTGGAGGCCCGGCGGACGGGAAAAACGATCCAGGAAATCGTGAACGAAGCCATCCGGGTCGGATTACGGGAAATGCGCGAACCGGGGAAACCTGCTCCCTACCAGACCAAAACCGTTTCCATGGGCCATCCCTCCCAATTCAATTTGGACAAGGCCACCAAAATCGCCACAGAGTTGGAAACGATGGAAATCGTCAAAAAAATGGCTGCCCGGAAATGAAAATTCCGGATACCAATCTTCTGATCTATGCCATCAATCAGGATGCACCCAAGCACATTCAAGCAAAACGCTGGTTGGAAGACATGCTTTCCGGCGAAGAAACGGTGGGGATTCCCTGGGTGGCGATTCTTGGATTTGTACGCATTACCACTCATCCAAACATCATGCCCAAACCTTTGTCGATCAACTCGGCCATTCTTCGGTAGATGAATGGCTGAATCAACCCAATGCGTTTCCGCTTGCTCCAACGTCCCGGCATTGGAGTATCCTTCGGCAATTGGTCCAGGAAGGAGGTTTGGGCGGCAACGTAGCAACCGACGCCCATCTGCCCGCTCTGGCCATTGAACATGATGCCACGCTGTATTCGTCTGACAACGACTTTTCGCGCTTTCCTCGGCTCCAGTGGCTCAATCCGCTTGCGAGGAATTCTGGATTCGGTCGATAGCCTCGCTACCCCTCTGATTCTTCCTCCAATATTCCTCGAAATTCCCGCACCCGCTTCGGGATGTCCGGCGCGTTGTTCAGCGCGGAGAGCACGGCCGCGTATCGGCAGCCGGCGTCGCGGATTTGGCGAATGTTCTCCAAATCGATCCCGCCGATGGCGACCACCGGGAGGGTTGTTTCCGACATGACCGCCCGCAGCCCCTCCATCCCGATGGTGATCGCGTCCGACTTGCTGGCGGTCGGGAACACCGCCCCCACGCCGAGGTAATCCGCCCCGGCCCGCTCCGCCGCCTTCGCCCGTTCCGGCGTTCGCGCCGAAACGCCCAGGATGAAATGGTCCGGGATCCGGGCGCGAACCCGCTCCGGCGGCTCGTCTTCCGGCCCGACGTGAACCCCGCGGGCCCCGATTTCCACGGCGATCTCCACCCGGTCGTTGATGATCAGGGCGGCTTTGGGATATCGCCGCACCCGATCGAGCATCTCCCGTCCGACCTCGCGGAAAGACGCGTCCCCCAAACGCTTGTTCCGGAACTGGAGGACCCGAAGGCCGCCTTCCAGCAGCTTTTCGGCGGTTTCGACATCTTCCGCAAACCCGTAAAGCTCCGTCCTTCCTTTCCCATCCAAGGCCATGCCGCCCATTCCAGACATTCCTTCTCTCAAAATTGCGGGATCGGGCGTTTCCGTAAGCCTAGGGGGCGCCCCTCCGCGTTGAAATCGCCCAAAAAATTCGCGCATGGATACCACAAAACGAAAAATTGCGCCATCGGTCCGCGCTTCCTTTGGCTTTGCTGAACCGACCGGGAGTTTACGTCAAACGCGGCACGGTTGAAAGCGGAAATCCGCTTGACTTGGGCGCCCTTGCCATTTATGAAACAATGCGAACCATTCACATTATGACGACACATAATGGTTCACTTTATGGCGGCTTCTCCCTCGACGCGGGCCGTTTTCAAACGGTTGGCCCAAAAATGACGGACTTCTCCCTTCCTTCGGCCGTCATCCCGCCGCCTTTTGGATACCCGATTCGTTCCCCCAAAATTTTCCGGATCGACCCCGAAAAAAGCCGTTCCCGGAAAGGACCGTCCG